>NZ_JAUOEV010000004.1:0-276656 GCF_031932135.1 Shewanella vaxholmensis | reverse complement strand
AGTAAACTCCCTTGTGCTGCCGCTCGACTTGCATGTGTTAGGCCTGCCGCCAGCGTTCAATCTGAGCCATGATCAAACTCTTCAATTAAAGTTTTGTTGCTTCCGTCTTGCGACTTCAGCGGCTCAATGAATTCTGATTTTTTGTTTCTCGCACTCCTTATAAAAGAAGGGCTGAAACAAACTGTACATATTGCTATGAACACTCATTGTTACATTGATTTAAATTTTTGACTGCCAACCCGAAGGTTAAGCAGTTTCGATTAACTCAACACCTGTGAGTGTCCACACAGATTTCTTGTTTTATCTTGTTAAAGAGCAACTCAATATCCGTAAGAGGACTTGAGTACCACACTGAGCGCCGAACGCTTCCAGTTGGCTAGGGCTGCGTATTCTACGCATTTCCCGTTTCGCGTCAAGGAGTATTTTCAACTTCTTGACGCGATTGAATTAAGTGCCATTCTCAACAGAGAGTAAGCCATTCAATTCAACTTAACTCGTCAGCTTGCTTTCGCTGTCTGCCGTGTCAGTGGATGCGCATTATAGGGAGCAGGAGATTTTGTGCAACCCCTATTTTAAGGAAATTTGCTGTTAATTCTGATTATCTAAACTAGCCACAAGATACCCACCACTTACCCCCAAAGTTATCCACAAAATAGCGTTTTCTCTGCAGTTCTACCTCATATTTTGGGGATGTACTGCATTAAGGCGAAGAGATTGACGCATAGATTCTATAAATTTTAGATAAGGATAACGACTGATCGAACCGGAATATCTCCTCCCAACTCTTATATAGACCGTTAATGGAATATAACGGAGAGCAATATAGATGACGCGCTAACACATTCGGCGATAAAGATACTTTAACTATATAGTCATAGTCGCTGCCTTCATCCCATCGCCATAGTAAAGCCCAAATGACTTAATCAGGGACAGGGAGAGATCTCTTTAATACTTATTCGGTAACTAGCTATATAAGTAGCAGCGTAAGTAACTGTCATAAGTATGGCAGAGATCATTCGACTCTATTCAGCTTGATCCATTACCGAGAGAGCGGATTAGCTCGCACTCCAGAGTAACTTTCCACAGTCGGTAAGATCATAGCCACCCAGTAGCGCCGCCATTTGCCTCGAGTGGCCGCTCGCCAACATAGTAAAGAGTTGTTGAAGCTGACGACGGAAGTAAATGCTCTGCGGCATAACGAAATCGAAGGACTCTTTAATCAGTGGCACAAAACTCAAACCACTCTCCAATGCCACAGATTGACAGCCAAAACCTATATCGGCATCACCACGGGCGATATAACCTGCCAGCTCGCGTTCACTATAGGCCGTCAGCACGACATTAAGCTGGTCTAAGCGAGCGCCTTGCTTTAACAACCAATGTTCTAAATGTTGCTGGCTACCCGCGCCGCCCTGACGACTCACCCAACGCCAAGGTAAGTTCACGACTTTATCTTCCTCTTGGCATCTGTGGTGCATATCGGCACGCATGATCAACCCTTGTTGACGGGAGTAACCGTGCACCATGATCCATTGTTGATGATTGTTATACCCTTTAAGTAAGGCTGGATGACGGATATTGCGATCCTCCATGCTGCCCCAGTGTAAGGTACACACATCGGCATAACCTTTAGCGAGTAACTCTAATCCTAAGCGTGAACCTGTCGCGCTGTAGCTTATCAACTCACGACTACCGACTTGTGCCATCAAGCGCGCCACCAGCATAGATAAGAGTGGATCGTCACTGCCGGTGATCAACAAACGGTCGGTGAGCATGCCACTGTGACACGAATCCATTACCCAACGGTCGATTAACACTTTCGGGAATAGCCATTTACCGGTGATTTTAGTGGCGGGGAGAACTCTGTCATTGGCCATGGCGTAGACTTTTTTCTCGTTAAGATCTAAATACTCGGCCACTTGCTTCGCGCTCATGTAAACCAATTCACTGGCAGACGTCATTTTGTTTCCTTGTCTTATTCTTTATTACTGCATGCAAGTCTTAGCATTACTGTCTTAGCTAAATTGGGGCTAAGGAGCGGTATTGGCATCAAATTGCAGATTTTCACTGCCGTGATACACCAAAAAGTGTCGACCTTTAGCGCGGGCGATAATAGTAATGCCTAACTGCTGCGCCAGTGCTAAGCCCATCTGAGTCACGCCGCTACGTGATAGCAAAATGGGGATCCCCATCTTGGCGACTTTAATCACCATTTCAGAGGTTAAGCGGCCTGTGGTATAAAAAATCTTGTTATCACCACGATCCTGCGTCAGCCACATATCCCCTGCCAAGGTATCAACGGCGTTATGGCGGCCAACATCTTCAACGAAGGCCATAATCTTATCGTCTTCGCACAAACCACAGCCATGCACAGCGCCAGCATTCTTATAGGTTTCGTTATATTCGTTGATATTTTTCAATAAGCTATACAGCGTGCTTTGCTTCAAACTCGGTGTAGGTAAATTGATGTTATCTAGATCCTGCATGAAACTGCCATAAACCGTGCCTTGACCACAGCCTGACGTCACGGTTTTTTCGGAGAGTTTCTCGTCGAGATCGGCAGTTTGTTCACGGGTAACCACAGCCGCAGAACTCACATCCCAATCGACGATGACAGAGTCCAGCAGGCTCACATCCGAAATAAAGCCTTGGTTCTTAAGATAACCTAACGCCAGAGACTCAGGTTTTGCCCCTAGTGTCATCAGCGTCACTATCGGACGCCAGTTTAAATAAACGGTAAGTGGACGTTCGCAGGCGACAAATTTATCTAGCACTTCCCCAGCTTCATTCACTGCTTTTACGGCAATGGTTAACGGTACTTCCGCTTGGGTTCTCACAAAAGAACACTGATGATGAGGCTTCTGAGTGGGGTTAGCTGCCGCTACTTCTTTATCTGTGCCCATGCTGTTTTCCGAAATCATAATGCTACCGCTTAACGAGTCATGGCCTGAGCATAGCAATATTTATACCTAGGTATAAAACTCGGGTTTAAATGCGTGATCTGCCGCAATGCTGATTTTTCATTAGCCCTTTTATGTCCCAAACAAAACCCAGCACTGGACAAAATGTCCACTTTTTAGGGGGTTTTTGATGATCTAGTTCAAACTAATACCCCATGTTTACTGGCACCAATATTGCAGTGACCTTTTATCGCAATTTGTTGGTAAAACCGATCCGTTCGATCTACGGTTCGTCCATCAACACGGCTGAGACGGAGAGACAATGCAACATACAACGAATGTTTGGCCCATGTACGTTTCACTTAAAAAAGTAGAGAAACAAGTTGGCCGCTGGACCTCAGTACAATGGGAAATTGAACACTTACTTCCCGCCACCCATCAAGCCCCTGACGACGCGACCTTAGTGCTCCTCGAACTGCACAAAGACGAACGCGCCAGCTATCGCCTCAATCTCGATGTAGATAACGCTATGCTGTATTTAGTGTGCGATGAAACGGCCGATGGCACTTGGATACCCGCAGCACTGTCGGCAGACCAAAACGTCGCCGCAGGTTGTCTTGAGGGTAATACCCCTGTTATCAACCTATTGATGCCAGAAGCCATCGCTTGTTGGATTGAAGCCTTTATCACCCAGCATGGCGAAGTCGAAATCGCCGCCCATCGCCGTAAGCATGTCGATGGCCGTAAGAATCAAGGCCCGAGTCACGATCCACTTCGGAGGGACTAATGGCTGAATCCACGCAAAAAACGGCTGGGCTACTGAGTCGCTGGAACCAGCGTCGCGAACAAGTTGCCGCTGAACAAGCGCGAGAAACTCAAGAAGAAGCCGCGCCTCAAGCGCCGATCGCGACCGAAGCCACTGTGGCAGTTGAGCCGCTTCAACCGACAGAGCCAGTAACAGAGTCCAATACTGCCGAACATGACGATCCGAATCGCATGCTCACGGCGGCGGATTTACCGAATCCTGACGAAATTGAAATTGGCGGCAGCTTTGCGAGTTTTATGGGCGCGAATGTCGATCCGGCGGCGAAATCTGCGGCGCTGCGAGCACTGTGGAAACAACCACATTTCAACGAGATAGATGGGCTTTTAGAATATGCGCTCGATTACAGTAATCAGCCCAAACTCAGCGCCGAAGTTTCAGCAGAATTAGCACAAAAAGTCTTCCGCTACATCACCAAAGACAGCGAAACGCCGGATGAAGAGTCAGCCTTAGCCAAACAAGCTGCAGAAACTAATCCATCCGCTAGTCTTGATGTAAGCGAAACCACGACTCAAGAAGTCGACACCGAATTGGCAGCAGAGCCGATAGCGGACAATTTGGATGGGGAGACTGATGACCTACCCCAAAATGCACCAGAGCCCTCGGCTCAGGCCCAAACCCGAGTTGTTTAACGTCAGTTTAGCTAATTTTAATGTCCGTAACTTTGGTATGTGAATTGCTGTACTAAGACATAAAAAAAGCTTAGATAAAAGCAGAAAAGGCAATGACTTACTTATTACCAGCCGCCTAAATCTGCCCAGATACAGTAAAACAAGAAACAGCCAAAGTACTGTTCAGGAACGCAATGTGAGCACTCATTTGATGACCAATCAAACCCAAGAAGCGTTAAAACAAGCGCGGCAACAGGTGTTAGCGCAAACTCAGATGTTGCAGAATCTGATCCCGCCAACCGTCAGCTACACCACCGAAGGCAATGTCCTCATTATCGGCCCAGAAGATCTGGCTCGCCTTGCCGCGGACAAATTGTCCACTATGGCCCATCGCGTGATTTTAGCCAATGAAGCCATTACCAGCCAAGATGAAGCGCACCTTGAGCGTGTGATGGCGGCGGCAACCGATGTCGAAAGTTACTACAACAAACTCATTGGCGTAAAAGGCTTTTTAGGCCAATTCCAAGTCAGTGTTGAACATCAAGATGGCGCGGCCGAACTCAGTTTAGTGTCGATTCGTAAACCCCATTTCGATATCGTGCTCGATTTGAGCAGCACAGCTTGTTTGAACTTAGAAATGCTGCCACCCGGTTATTTCTATGTCGGTCAAGACACTGAGAAACTCGAAGATGCCCTCGCTCAAATTCCCGATCTCGTCGGCCAATTCGACAAGCCTCGCTACGTCAAAATCAACCCAGATATTTGTGCACACGACCGTAATGGAATTAACGGTTGTAATCGTTGCCTTAACTTTTGCCCAGCCGATGCGATTAGTAGCGTGGCGAAGAAAATTGAAATCGACCCATACCTTTGCCACGGCGCGGGCAGTTGTACTAGTGCCTGTCCAACGGGTGCCATCAGTTACGATTTACCGACGCCGCAGGCTTTGCATTCATACCTGAACAAAGTCGTTAGTCGTTTCCGCGAGCAAGCCCAAACCGCACCGGTAATTTTGTTCCACGACAATGCCGTCGGCGCCGACTTTATTACCGATGATCTAGCGGGTGATATTATCCCCGTCGCCTTAGAAGAAATTACGGTTGCCAGCTTAGATCATTGGCTGTCGGTACTCGCATGGGGCGCACGCCAAGTGCTGATCCTCAATACCGACGCCACGGCGCCAACTCTTACGCAAATGCTTAAAGGTGAACTTTCGTTAGCCAATAGTATTTTAGATGAGATGGGTCAGCCGCAACGTATCAGCCTCATCGACCCAAGCATGCTTGCCGATTTAGATGCGATGCTCGATATCAGCTTAGATTGGCCCGTGATCGTGCCCGCTGCATTTGCCTCGACCACTAAACGCAACACGCTATTTGAAGCGATAGATCACCTCAATAGCCAAGCGGGTGAAATCGATACTTGCCTTAGCCTCAACAACATTCCCTTTGGCAAAGTCAGCGTGAATGTCGAAAAGTGCACTATGTGTATGTCCTGCGTGGCAATTTGCCCAACCGTGGCATTGCAAGATGGCGGCGACAAACCTGCACTACACTTTATTGAGCAAAACTGCGTGCAATGCGGTTTATGTGAAGCGGCCTGCCCTGAAAAAGTGATAAGCCTAACGCCGCAAATTAATTTTGATAAAGCTGCTCGTCAGCAACAACACACCCTGAAAGAAGAAGCCCCCTTCGAATGTATTCGCTGCGGCTCTCCTTTTGCGACCCAATCTATGGTGCATCGGATGCTGGATATGGTCGGCGCGCACAGCGCATTTTCTGCCAATATTGAGCGCTTGAAAATGTGTGGCGACTGCCGGGTAAAAGACATGTTTGAAGACATTCTTCAAGATCCTGAAAAGCAACTGCGATAAGAGATCCGCTATGACCGAATCAGTAAGACAAGTTTCAGAAAACGATCAGTTGAGAGCCGATATCTATCAACTGTTAGCCGCCCTATTGCGCCGTCAGCCGAGCCCTGAACTGCTGCAATTTTTGGCCAATCTTGAAATCGATGCCAATGAAGACAACGAGATGACCAAGGCTTGGTTATCCGTGCAGCTCGCCGCCCAGCAGTTCAACAATGAACAGCTCGAAGACGAGTATTTTGCGCTATTCCTCGGTGTAGGTTCTGGCGAGATCTTGCCCTACGGCAGCTGGTTTATGACCGGCTCTTTAATGGATAAACCGCTGGCATTACTGCGCCAAGACCTAATGCAACTCGGATTTGAGCGCGAAGACAACGTTAAAGAACCCGAAGATCACGTAGCCGCCCTGTGTGAAGTGATGGGAACCCTGATTTTAGAAGCGCCGAGCTATCGCCAACTGGCTTTTTACCAACGCCATATCGGCAGTTGGATTGGCCGCTTCTGCGACAACTTAGCTAAAGCGCCCAGCGCTGCGTTTTACGCGACCGTCGCCCAGCTGGCAAAAGCCTTCTTTGAAATGGAAGCCAGTGCCTTTGAACAATTGAGCTTAGATATTCCCGTCAATTGCCCAGGCAGCGCCGACCTACAACCGGCCACCAGCGATTTAGCAAAACCAGTGGAATTAATGAACTAAGACTAAGCTTAATAATAGCGCGACATGTGCGCGCTAGATATCAGTGCTAAATGAATTGAAACGGCGAAGGTGAAGTCACACGCACCTTCGCAACAATAACGAAAGCTTAGGCTTTCACAATAACCGAGGTGGTCGCCGTTTGTGCCACCTTATCCCGCAACACAAGGAGACACTATGAAGAAGCCAGCTTCCGACATGGGCCGTCGTCAATTGCTCAAAGCATTGGCACTCGGCAGTGCGGCAGGCGCAGTGGTAACCGTGAGCAGTCAGGCGTTAGCTTCGACAAAAACGGCAGCAACCACAGAGCCTAAGAGTGAGAACTACCGCGAAACCGACCATATCCGTAACTATTATGCGTCGTTGAACAACTAACCAGAGGAGAGTGTGTGATGCGATTAACCCGCAAAACAGACCAGGTTGTCGAATCTAAAGCGCCAGCACTGGGTCTCAATCGTCGTCAGTTCTTAAAATCGGCAGGTCTTGCCACAGGTGGCATCGCTGCGGCGTCCATGCTGGGCACAGGCATGATGCGTAAAGCACAAGCCCAAGAAGACATAGGCCACAATGTTCCCACCGAAGTTAAACGTACCATCTGTTCTCACTGCGCCGTCGGTTGTGGTGTATATGCAGAAGTACAAAATGGCGTGTGGACAGGTCAAGAACCGGCATTTGACCATCCCTTTAACCAAGGCGGACACTGCGCGAAAGGTGCGGCACTGCGTGAGCACGGCCACGGTGAAAAACGCCTGAAATACCCAATGAAGTTAGAAGGCGGCAAGTGGAAAAAGATCTCTTGGGATCAAGCGATTAATGAAGTCGGCGACAAGATGGCAGCGATTCGTCAAGAGTCGGGTCCAGATTCCGTTTACTTTATGGGTAGCGCCAAGTTTTCTAACGAACAAGCTTATTTATATCGCAAATTAGCGGCACTGTGGGGCACGAACAACGTCGACCACTCAGCCCGTATTTGTCACTCTACCACGGTAGCCGGTGTTGCTAACACTTGGGGCTACGGTGCGCAAACCAACTCGTTAAACGATATCCGCAACTCTAAGTGCGTCATGTTTGTGGGTTCAAACCCAAGTGAAGCCCACCCAGTCGCAATGCAACACATTTTGGTGGCTAAAGAACGCGGCGCCAAAATTATCGTAGTAGATCCTCGTTTCACCCGTACTGCAGCGAAATCTGACGAGTACGTGCATATCCGCCCAGGTACAGATATCCCCTTCATTTATGGCCTGTTATGGCACATTTTTGAAAACGGCTGGGAAGATAAAGACTTCTTAAAACAACGTGTATACGGTATGGAACGTATCCGCGAAGAAGCCAAAAAATACACTCCAGAAGAAGTTGAGTTGGTTGCAGGCGTGCCTAAGGCGCAAATGTACCGCGTTGCCAAGATGATGGCCGAAACCAAACCCGGCACTATCGTTTGGTGTATGGGCGGTACTCAGCATCACGTTGGTAATGCCAATACCCGTTCATACTGTATTTTACAGTTAGCCCTTGGCAACATGGGGGTTTCTGGTGGTGGAACTAACATCTTCCGTGGTCACGATAACGTACAAGGTGCAACGGACTTCGGTCTGTTATTCGACAACTTACCCGGTTACTACGGTTTAACCTCTGGCGCTTGGGCTCACTGGTCGAATGTATGGGACTTAGATCCAAAATGGGTAGCCAGTCGTTTCGACCAAGGTGAATACTTAGGTCAAACACCACAAACCTCAACTGGTATTCCTTGCTCTCGCTGGCACGATGGGGTGTTAGAAGATAAAACCAAAATTGCGCAGAAAGACAATATCCGTCTGGCGTTCTTCTGGGGACAATCGGTGAACACTGAAACCCGTGGTCGCGAAGTGCGTGAAGCATTGAACAAGATGGATACTGTGGTGGTGGTCGATCCGTTCCCAACCATGGCAGGGGTGATGCACCAACGTAAAGACGGTGTATATCTGTTGCCTGCGGCGACCCAGTTCGAAACCTATGGTTCAGTTTCAGCGACCAACCGCTCAATCCAATGGCGCACTAAGGTCATCGAGCCGCTGTTCGAATCTCTACCAGATCATGTGATCATGTATAAGTTCGCCAAAAAATGGGGCGTTGAAAAAGAATTCTGTAAGCACATTCAAGTGAATGGCGACGAGCCTTTAATTGAAGATGTGACCCGCGAATTCAATACCGGTATGTGGACTGTAGGTTATACAGGTCAAAGCCCTGAGCGTTTAAAGATGCACCAAGAAAACTGGGGGACTTTCGACGTCAACAGCTTACAAGCTCCCGGCGGCCCAGCTAAGGGTGAAACCTATGGCTTACCTTGGCCATGTTGGGGCACTCCAGAGATGAAACATCCTGGTACCCAGATCCTGTATGACCAATCAAAACACGTAAAAGACGGTGGCGGTAACTTCCGTGCCCGTTACGGTGTTGAGCACGATGGCGTCAACATTCTCGCCGAAGGTTCATTCTCTAAAGGCAGTGAAATTCAAGATGGTTATCCTGAATTTACCGCCGACATGCTCAAGCAATTGGGTTGGTGGGATGAACTTACTGATGCGGAGAAAAAACGCGCCGAAGGCAAAAACTGGAAGACAGATATCTCTGGTGGCATCCAACGTGTTGCGATCAAGCATGGTTGTATTCCATTTGGTAATGCGAAAGCCCGTTGTATCGTTTGGACTTTCCCAGATGATATCCCGAAACATCGGGAACCACTTTACACTCCTCGTCGTGACTTAGTCGCTAAGTACCCAACCTACGAAGACCGTATGGTTGCGCGTCTGCCGACCTTGTATAAGTCAATTCAAGATAAGGACTTTACCCAAGGCTTCCCTCTGACACTGACCTCTGGTCGTCTAGTGGAATACGAAGGTGGTGGTGAAGAATCCCGTTCTAACCCTTGGTTAGCTGAACTACAACAAGAAATGTTCATCGAAATGAACCCTGCTGATGCAGCGGATCGCGGTATTCGCGACGGTGACAATGTTTTTGTTCATGGTCCAGAAGGCGCCAAAATCACGGTTAAGGCTATGGTGACACCGCGCGTTATTGCCGGTGAATGTTTTATGCCATACCACTTTGCTGGGGTGTTTGAAGGCGAAAGCCTAGCGAAAAACTATCCTGAAGGCACTGTGCCTTACGTGATAGGCGAATCTGCAAACACCATTTTAACTTATGGCTACGACGTTGTGACTCAGATGCAAGAAACTAAGTCCAGCTTGTGCCAAATCAGCAAAGCCTAACCTACTTGATGAGGAGATAAGCCATTATGGCAGTCATGAAATTTCTGTGTGACACCAAGCGCTGCATCGAGTGTAACGGTTGTGTCACTGCATGTAAGAACGAAAACGACTCCGCTCTCGAGTGGGGAATCCAACGTCGCCGCGTGGTGACGATTAACGATGGTCTACCTGGCGAAGCCTCAATTTCAGTGGCATGTATGCACTGTACTGACGCTCCCTGTATGGCTGTATGTCCGGCAGATTGTTTCTACCGTACCGAAGACGGCATAGTGCTACACAACAAAGATACCTGTATCGGTTGTGGTTATTGCTTCTATGCTTGTCCATTTGGTGCACCGCAATTCCCGAAAAAGACTGCCTTTGGTAGTCGTGGCAAGATGGACAAGTGTACTTTCTGCGCCGGTGGCCCAGAAGAAACCTTCTCCGAAGCCGAGCGTAAAAAATACGGTGCAAACCGTATTGCTGAGGGCAAGTTACCTATGTGTGCTGAGCTTTGTTCGACAAAAGCCCTGCTCGCGGGTGATGCGGAAGTGGTATCCAATATCTACCGTCAACGTATGGCCTCTCGTGGCAATCCTAACGTGATTTGGGGTTACAACCCCAAGACAGGTGAGATTAACTAAGCAGAGCGAGGGTTAGGGAGTCATCCCTAACCTCTGGCAAGGAGTGAAAATGTTAAACAAACAGTTAAACAAATCACTGCGCAGTCTGTTTGCTCTGTTGGTGCTCGTCATGGGATTGGGATTAGGTTCAGTAATGAGCGCAAGCCCAGTACACGCAAGTGATCAGCAATCGAGTCAACAACAGGCGAAAGCGCAAACCAGCGATGCCGATCTTTGGCGGGCGGTAAAAGCAGGCGATGCCGGCTATACCACTGCCAAAGGGATAGATACTGGGGTGTTGATTAACGTTGCCGGTAACCAAGGTAAAGAACTGAGAAACCAATATCTGACCCCGATTATGGCTTTGGCCGTTGTCGGTGTGTTCGGGGCTTTCTTATTGTTTTATCTGGTGAATGGTCCATCAAAACTCAGCAAGGGCTTTTCAGGCAAGTTAGTGGCGCGTTGGTCTAAGGCGGATCTGTGGATCCACTGGATCATGGCGAGCAGCTGCCTGACACTGATGTTTACCGGTTTAACCATAATGTTAGGTAAGCATGTTGTTCAGCCCATGTTAGGGCCTGATCTGTGGGCGCCATTGATCTACGGCAGCAAAACCATCCACGATTGGGCAGGTCCCATCTTTATCGCGGCTTGGGCTGTCTGTGTCGTCAAATGGATGCCGCTACAAACCTTCAAGATGTATGATTTGAAATGGTTTTTAGTGGTAGGTGGTTATATCAACTTTGGCCCGTTCAAAGGTAAACACCCCGACAGTGGTTTTGCTAACGCCGGTGAAAAAATGTGGTTCTGGACCTTGATGTTGTTTGGTTTATTTATCAGTGTTTCTGGCATCATGTTGGTGTTACCTGGCTTAGACTTACCGCGCGAAGCCTCCATGGGCGCGCTACTGATCCACTCTATCAGCGCCATTATCCTGATTGCCTTTACCATAGTGCATATTTGGATGGCGACCGTACTCAGCGAAGGCGGTATGGAGTGTATGAAGTCAGGCTATTGTGATGAAAACTGGGCAATCCAGCACCACAATCTCTGGTATGACGAAATCAAAGCCAACGGCAACTTAAAGTATAAAGACTAAGTTAAACCGCAGCTTTTAGGTCCTTAAAACACCCCGCCATGCGGGGTGTTCTTTTATCTGCACTTCATTAGACAATACAAAAACTTAACACCTGAAACACCGTGATACAAAAAGCCGCCAACGCCCTGCTCCCAAGGGATTTACGAAACTATGAGCGAGTTAACGCTTTAAGAGTACGGCAGCCGATTTCAACACTGCAAACTGTCCTAGATCAATTCCTACTCAACCCTTTCCTACTATATTGCCGTCACGCGCGATGATTGATGGCAAACAAGATGATTTCATTATCTTTTCCACCGCTAATCTTCACTTTTTGATAACAAGTTGAATCCCACAAAAAGCCGTGCGATCTCAAAAACTAAACCCTAATTTCAGGAGTCAGCATGAAGCAGCAACCCAGCGATTTATCTCGCCGATCTTTGCTCAAAGCGCTCACCGTCGGCAGCGTAGCGGGTGCCGCGATTGCCGCAACCGGCATGAGCGTGGCACAGGCCAGCGAGAGCAGCAAGGTAACCACCAAAGCGTCAAAGGGTTACCACGAAACTGCGCACATCAGCAGCTATTACAATAGCTTGCGCAGCTAATCTAGGAGAAGTCAGCGATGAAGTTAACTCGCAAGTCTAGTGTCGCCCCAGTGGCAGACAAACCGGCGTTAGGCATTAGCCGTCGTCAATTTATGAAGCACGCAGGTATTGCCACCGGTGGTATTGCCGCAGCATCTCTGATGGGCACAGGCATGATGCGTCGCGTCGAAGCCAAAGAAGTACCGCATGATGCCCCTATCGAAGTCAAACGTACTATTTGTAGTGCCTGCGCCGTCGGTTGTGGTCTGTATGCTGAAGTACAAAATGGCGTGTGGACGGGTCAAGAACCTGCATTCGATCACCCCTTCAACGCCGGAGGTCACTGTGCTAAAGGTGCGGCACTGCGTGAGCATGGCCATGGTGAAAAACGCCTGAAATACCCAATGAAATTGGTTGATGGCAAGTGGAAAAAAATCTCTTGGGAAGATGCGATTAACGAAGTGGGCGACCAAATGCTCAACATTCGTAAAGAATCCGGCCCAGACTCAGTGTACTTCATGGGTAGCGCTAAGTTCTCAAACGAAGGTTGCTACATGTACCGCAAACTGGCGGCCATGTGGGGCACAAACAACGTCGACCATTCAGCTCGTATTTGTCACTCTACCACGGTAGCCGGTGTTGCTAACACTTGGGGCTACGGTGCGCAAACTAACTCCTTTAACGATATCCAAAACGCAAATGCGATTTTCTTTATCGGTGCTAACCCTGCAGAAGCCCACCCAGTGGCGATGCAACATATTCTGATCGCGAAAGAAAGAAACAACGCTAAGTTGATCGTGGTTGATCCACGTTTCTCTCGTACCGCGGCGCATTCAGATCTGCACTGCGCATTGCGTCCAGGTACAGATATTCCCTTTATTTACGGTATGTTATGGCACATTTTTGAAAACGGTTGGGAAGATAAAACTTTTATCCAACAACGTGTTTTTGAGATGGATACCATTCGCGCCGAAGCGAAAAAGTTCCCACCTAAAGAAGTGGAAAACATCACTGGCGTGAGCGAAGCCGAGGTTTATCAAGCCGCGAAACTCATGGCTGATAACCGCCCAGGTACTGTGATCTGGTGTATGGGTGGTACTCAACACCACGTCGGTAATGCCAACACCCGCGCTTACTGTATTCTGCAATTAGCGCTAGGTAACATGGGCGTGTCAGGCGGCGGTACTAACATTTTCCGTGGTCATGATAACGTACAAGGCGCGACTGACTTAGGTTTGTTATTCGATAACTTACCGGGTTACTACGGCTTAACAACAGGTGCTTGGACTCACTGGACCCACGTGTGGGATCTGGACATGGAATGGATGAAGAGCCGTTTCGATCAAGGCACTTATCTTGGCCGTGAACCTATGACTACGCCGGGTATCCCTTGTTCTCGCTGGCACGATGGTGTACTAGAAGAAAAAGGCAAACTCGCGCAGCAAGATAACATTCGCATGGCGTTTTTCTGGGGACAATCGGTGAACACCGAAACCCGCCAACGTGACGTGCGTGATGCTTTAGACAAGATGGACACAGTGGTGGTAGTCGATCCATTCCCAACTATGGCAGGTGTGATGCATCGCCGTAAGAATGGTGTGTATTTACTTCCAGCGGCGACACAGTTTGAAACTGAAGGCTCAGTGTCTAACTCTGGCCGCAGCCAACAATGGCGCGAAAAAGTCATAGAGCCACTGTTTGAATCTAAAACCGATATCGAAATTATGTATCGCTTAGCGCAAAAACTAGGGTTTGCTGAGCAGTACACGAAACGCATCGCCAAAGAAAATGATTTGCCTGTGATTGAAGACATCACCCGCGAAATCAACCGCGGCATGTGGACTATCGGTATGACGGGCCAAAGCCCTGAACGTCTGAAACTACATACCCAAAACTGGGGCACCTTCAGCAACAAGACGCTCGAAGCCGCAGGCGGCCCAGCGAAAGGCGAGACCTACGGTTTACCTTGGCCATGTTGGGGCACACCAGAAGCGAAACACCCTGGTACTCAAATTCTGTATAACCAATCCAAACACGTTAAAGACGGTGGCGGTAACTTCCGTGCCCGTTACGGCGTTGAATACAATGGCAAAAATCTATTGGCCGAAGGCTCTTTCTCTAAAGGTGCTGAAATCCAAGACGGTTATCCAGAGTTCTCCGACAAGCTGCTCAAACAACTCGGTTGGTGGGATGATCTGACGGCGGCAGAAAAAGCCGAAGCCGAAGGCAGAAACTGGAAGACAGACTTATCCGGCGGCATAGTGCGCGTAGCGATCAAG
Source organism: Shewanella vaxholmensis (assembly GCF_031932135.1). Classification (NCBI taxonomy): domain Bacteria; kingdom Pseudomonadati; phylum Pseudomonadota; class Gammaproteobacteria; order Alteromonadales; family Shewanellaceae; genus Shewanella; species Shewanella vaxholmensis. The sequence goes on along the minus strand of NZ_JAUOEV010000004.1, from coordinate 261,976 downwards.
CATGGCTGTATTCCTTTCGGTAACGCTAAAGCCCGTTGTATTGTTTGGACTTTCCCAGACCAAGCGCCAGTTCACCGCGAACCGTTATACACGCCGCGCCGTGACTTAGTGGCCAAATACCCCACCTATGCCGACATGCAAGTGCACCGTCTGCCTACGCTGTATAAGTCAATCCAAGACAAAGACATGAGCGGCAAGTACCCACTGGTACTGACCTCAGGGCGTCTGGTTGAATACGAGGGTGGTGGTGAAGAATCTCGTTGTAACCCTTGGCTAGCTGAACTTCAACAGGAAATGTTTGTTGAGATAAGCCCTGCCGATGCTGCCGATCGCGGCATTCGTAACGGTGAAGACGTCTGGCTAGAAGGCGCCGAAGGTGGCCGTATTAAGGTACAAGCTATGGTGACGCCACGCGTTAAACCTGGCGTGACCTTTATGCCATATCACTTTGCGGGTGTGATGCACGGCGAAAGTTTAGCGCCTAATTATCCAGAGGGCACAGTGCCTTACGTTATCGGTGAATCTGCTAACACTGCGCTGACCTATGGTTATGACCCTGTGACGCAAATGCAGGAAACCAAGGCATCACTGTGTCAGATCGTGAAAGCGTAAGTGCAGCTTAAGCTAGGAGAATTGCCATTATGGCTACAATGAAATTTTTGTGTGATACCAAGCGCTGCATCGAATGTAACGGTTGTGTCACTGCCTGTAAAAACGAAAACGACTCCGCTCTCGAGTGGGGGATCCAACGCCGCCGCGTAGTGACCATTAACGATGGTCAACGTGGAGAAGCCTCTATCTCTGTCGCCTGTATGCATTGCTCAGATGCACCTTGTATGGCTGTTTGCCCAGCAAATTGCTTCTACAGAACCGACGACGGCATAGTGCTACACAACAAAGATGCCTGTATTGGTTGCGGTTACTGCTTGTACGCCTGTCCGTTTGGTGCACCACAGTTCCCGAAAAAAGGGGCCTTTGGTAGCCGTGGCAAGATGGATAAATGTACCTTCTGCGCTGGCGGCCCAGAAGAAAACCACTCAGAGGCAGAGCGCCAAAAATACGGTTCAAACCGTATTGCCGAAGGCAAACTGCCTATGTGTGCAGAACTGTGTGCCACTAAAGCCCTGTTAGCGGGTGATGCTGAAATTGTTTCAAACATCTTCCGTGAACGTGTGGCTTACCGTGGTGCTAAAAACGCGGCTTGGAATTAATTCAGGTCAACAGGATCTGTCCACAGACTTAGCTTAGCGCCTGCTCAAGTGGGCGCGACTAAGTGAGAGAGGATGTATGATGAACAAATGGTTCAAACACATAGGTTTAGCCATAGCACTGCTATTTAGTGCCGTGTGTATAGCCAATGGTGGTGATGAACTGGCGAATCAAGTTCAGCAGTCTGATGCCCAAATTTGGGCACAACTGAAGGATGGTGCCACGGGATACACTACCTCCCAAAGTGAGTTTCATGCTCAACCCATCAATACCTATGATCTACGGGTATTAGAGCTGCGTAGCGACTGGTTAGCGCCAGCCTTAATGGCGGCACTATTCGGCATGATTATTATCTTTGTCTTATTTATCAAGGTGAACGGCATCTCCAAGCTGCACCATGGTTTTTCAGGCAAGTTAGTGCATCGCTGGTCTAAGTTTGATGTTTCAATCCACTGGTTAGGCGCGATCCCGTGCTTACTGTTGATTTTAACGGGCTTAACCTTGCTGGCAGGTCGCTTCTTCTTCCAACCTTGGTTGGGCGAAGGTATCTGGGAAGCCATCGTCTACGGTGCGAAGCAAATCCATGACGTGATGGCGATTCCCTTCATGATAGGTTGGGCATTAATGACCACCCTCTGGGCGAAAAACCAGCTGCCAAAAATGTACGACGTAAAATGGTTCTTAGTCGTGGGCGGTTACATTAACTTTGGCCCGTTTAAAGGTAAGCACCCAGACGCAGGTTTTGCGAACGCCGGTGAGAAAATGTGGTTCTGGGCCTTTGCCCTGTTTGGATTAGTGATTTCGGCCTCGGGCATGCTGTTACTGTTCCCAAATCTTTTCGAACCAAGCCGTACATTAAGCTTGATCGCACTCGTGCTGCACTCAGTGAGCGCCATAGTGATCTGTGCTTTCTCTATCGTGCACATCTTCATGGCAACGGTAATGTCTGAAGGCGGTATGGAGTGTATGGTGTCCGGTTATTGTGATGAAAACTGGGCAACCCAACACCACAACCTGTGGTTTGACGAAATCAAAGCTAACGGCACCTTGAAATACAAAGACTAGTGTCATTGACTCGTCTCAACGCATAAAAGAAACCGTCGGTTTAACTAAAAACACCTCGCAGCGTCGAGGTGTTTTTCTTCATGCCAATATTGATACATTTTAAAACATTTACTCAATCTGTGATGTCGCTCACAAGCGGCAATACCTGTGTTGTTTCTATGTTTCGAAATTTAGGAGATTTGACAAATTATAAATTAAAAACAATAAGTTAGAATTCAACGTTATTTTGCAACTCAATATATAATCAACCCAGCGTTTAATTACATGCAACAATATGAAAACAAGTATTAATAAACAATGCCTTACGGCGTAATTTAAACAAGCATCAATTTGCACCCTCTTATTTCAGGCTGTAAAATGACCATATTGTGTAATTTTATTACATCACCTCTTCTATCCGTTTTACATCCTTAAGGTCACTATGTTTAATAATGCTAAAACCAGCACTCTGACGGCTTTGCCCTCGGTGATCGCGAGTATTCTCCTCATCATCATAGGTATCTCATCCTATCGTAGCTTTACCGATCTCGGTGAAACTAGCCGTCGCTTAGTCAATAATACCCAACTGGCAGAAACCTTTACCAATATACGTGCTGAATTCTTTGAAATTCGTTTAGCGACGCTAGTCCATAATGAGAAAGGCATTACCGAACATCAACAGAACATTGGCCAGCTAGTCGCTAAACTCTCTGAGTTTGATACCAATTTCATGGGCCAAAATGCGCGTAACATTCAGACTTTACAGCCACAGATAGAGCAATATGTCCACCTCTACCGACAAGAAGTTACGCTTGCTGAGCGCACCGCCACAGAAGCGGAATTAACTGAGGAACGTCGTGAACTCGGTCCTAAAGTCAGCGATCAAATTAATCAACTCGTTTCACTAATCACTATCCGTAACCATGAGTTAGGAACTCAGGCAGGAAGTAAGATTGCTATCGCAGAAAGCTTGTTACTAGGCCTGATCTTATTTGCCATCGTCGCCTCACTTCTCAGCGCGCTCTTTATGAGCAAACGCTTAGTCAGGATAGTCAATGACATTAAGCGGGTAATGGAACGACTAGCCAATGGCGATCTGACACATAAGACGAACATTAAGGGTGACAACGAACTCTGCTCACTCGCCACAGATCTCGATCGCGTTATCGATAATCTACGCCATATCATCTCAGATATTACCCAAGCCTCAGATCACATGTCTGACCAAATTGGCCAACTGAATGTGCAATCCAATACTAATAGTGGTGCGCTACAAACTCACGCAGTCGAAACCGACCAAGTCGTAACGGCCATGACAGAAATGAGCGCGACTGCCCACAACGTTGCAGGTGATGCCGCGTCTGCAGCCCAGTTTACTCAGCAAGCCAATGAACAAGCTGATAAATCGAAGAAAGCCGTTGCACAGGCCGCAAACACTGTGATTGCCTTGGTGACTAAAGTCGACGTAGCAGCCGATGCGATTAATGATATGAACGAAAACACTCGTCATATCGCCGCTATTTTAAATGTAATTGGCGAGATTGCCGATCAGACCAATCTACTCGCGCTCAATGCGGCCATCGAAGCCGCCCGTGCAGGTGAACAAGGTCGAGGCTTTGCTGTTGTCGCCGATGAAGTGCGTACACTGGCCGCTCGTACTCAAGCCAGTACATCCGAGATTAATCAGATGCTTGAACGTTTACGCCGCGGTGCCGATGCAGCCGTGACCGCAATGGAGCAAACCAAACACAGTTGCCAACAAGCCGCCGACACAACCACTCTGGTAACGGAAAACCTCGATACCCTGACCGCTTATGTGTTCGATATTAATGGGCTCAGCACTCAAATCGCCACCGCCGCCGAAGAGCAAAGCGCCGTGACCGAAGAAATAAACCGTAATCTGACCACCATTCGTGAAATGGTCGATGAACTGAATCAAAGCGGTAAAGCCACCCTTAACAGCGCTACAGCTTTAGCCGCGACGAAGGAACAACTCGTCGGCGTGGTATCGCATTTTAAGCTTTAGATTTAGGCTCCCTGAAAAAAGCTTTTAAATCTGCGGCCTAATAACAAAAATTATTGGGCTGTCAGATTTTTAGATGAGATATAAAGCGCGTCACACACCTGCAATATAAATCGCAGCCAAGAAAACTAACCTATTATTAATACTGTATTTTTATAAAAAATTATTTACCAAAAAATGATTAAATTGATTCAGTGTCAACAGTACTAAAGCAATAATAAGAGCGTGAAGCCTGTAGTTCAGAAATGAAGTTTGCCCACCACTCACTCCCACAATATTAAATACCACTAAAAACTTCGGACTCAGCCAATCAACCACGCCATCATGGGCTTTCATACACAACCAACACACCGTATTACTCGTGAACACCGTATTCGTACTCGATACGTTAAGCGGCACACTTGTCACATTTAGTTCACAGCCTAACTTTATATTACCTGCCAACAACATAGCTAATCACTTTGAGAATCGGGATATATTAAGATGAAAAATGTGCTCGTCACCTCAGGCTTGTGCCTGTCAGTTTTGCTACTGAGTGCTTGTAATTCGGATGATAAAGACATCAGTAGCCTGACCACACAAACCACCTTAATTGGCGGTGATAGCCACTGCTGGATGGGCGGCACTCGCACGGATTCAGGTCTTGATAGCAACGATAACGGCAAGCTCGACAGTAATGAAGTGGTTGATAGCAGCTATTCATGTAATGCCGACCTGTTTACGGATAAAGCGGTGCATTTACCTTTCACTGTGCTGCGCGCTGATTTAGACAATGGCGCTATGCCTGGTACTAAATTTGAGATTCGTAACGGCGGCTATGGCTCTGATGCAGCGCCAAATCCCAATAATCCAATTCAATTTTATGCCCTCACCGATCGCGGCCCGAATGCGGATTACACAGGTAGTTTAGGCAAAGGTAAGATGTTTCCAACGCCGGACTACACACCACGTATCGGTTTATTTGAACTCCAAACCAATGGCACCATCACTAAGGTCAAAGACATCTTATTTAAACGCCCAGATGGCAGCTTGATCACCGGACTTCCCAATAGCAGCAGCCTTGGCGGCACAGGAGAAATCCCCTATGACGCAGCAGGTGAAGTCATTCATCAAGACATGAGCCAGCCTTACAATGCCCAGACCAACCCCATCAAGCTCGATGACTATGGGTTAGATTCAGAAGGTCTTGCCGCCATGGATGATGGCAGTTTTTGGGTCAGCGACGAGTATGGTCCACATATAGTGCATTACTCGGCTGAAGGCGTAGAAATAGCGCGTATTAATCCTTTCGCAGACGATAAGCGCAACTTATATAGCCTGCCAGCAGAATTTGCTCATCGCCGTGCCAACCGCGGGATGGAAGGGCTGACTATCACGCCCGATCAGTCGACACTTGTGGGCATAATGCAATCGACCATTTCCAATCCCGATAAGAGTGTTAACAACAATACCCTCACTCGAATCGTGACTATCAACTTAGCGACAGGCGCTATTGGCCAATATTTATATCAGCAAGAAATTGCCCAGAACTCTAACTCAGCTATCGTTGCCTTAAGTAACAGCCAATTTTTAGTGTTAGAACGTGATGGCAAGTTTTTTAATATCGACACTGATGTGATGAAGCATGTGTACAAGATAGATATAAGCGGCGCGACGGATCTCGAGACCGTCACTGCACAAGCTGATATCGCCCAAGATGCGGCGTTAGGTTTAACCATTAAAGGTAGAACCTTAGAACAGGTAGCGCTAAGCGATGGTTGGGAGGCACTTGCAGCCAATGGCATCATACCCGCGACAAAATCACTGGTGCTAGATATGGCTGCCAAAACACAATATCCCCATGACAAAATGGAAGGTTTGTGGCTAATTGATAATAAGCGTTTGGGTGTGCTAAATGACGACGACTTCGCCACTTGGAGTAATAACAACACCTTAGAACAGAAATATCTCGATAGTGTGCAAAGTGATATCGACGGCAATACTTTGTATATCGTTGACGACTTATCCTTATCGGCTGATAAGTAACCATTAAGTATTCAGCCGCATGAGCCATCACTGTCTTATAGTGGTGGCTCATGACACTCTCAAATTGCAATAGAAGTCGTTATAACGAAAGCGCAAACCACCTTGCATCAGCACATCACTTAAGGATTAACCGATGAAAACTGCTTCACAGGCGATGATGTCATTCACGTTAGCCTCAAGTGCCCTGCTCGCCTCATGTGTGGTACAAGCAAATCCTGTTGAAACATCAAGGGAATATAAGCTGCTGCTAGACCCAAGCCACTTTAATTACGCCACTCAAAGTACAACCGCCAATAACTATCTAACTGATGCTAAACAAGCTATTAGCAACGCAATTAGTCGCAATGTCACAGGCTCTTGGGCATTAACCAAAGCTCGTCAAGTGGCCTTCTATGACACCCCAACCAGTTGTCAGCTAAAGCAGTTAGGTTATATCTTTCGTAACCGAACGAGCGACGGCAAAAGTGAAGTGACGCTTAAATTTCGCAGCCCTGATCGATTTATTGCTGACTTTGAAGATCTCAGCTCACCCGATAATCAAGCCGACACTAAACTCGAAGCCGACATCAGTACCGATATCAATAATGGCATCCGCATTGTATATAGCCATTCAACCACCACGCCAAACACTCGCACCTTAAATGATATGGCCGATGTAAATAGTCATTTTTCAGGCTTTGCCGACACTTACGGTTTAAGTAACAATCTCACACTCACCAAAGTCGGTGGCCTTACGATTAATGAATATGTGTTTGAAGGCAGTGAAATCGATTTAGGTAGCATAGACGCCTCACTCGAACTCACGCTGTGGTACACCAGCTCCCCAAGTGCCTCGCAGCAACCCGTGATTGCCGAAGTATCCTTTAAATATAAAGATCCCAATGGCAATTACACCGCCAAAGTCGTGCAAAGAGCTAAGCTGGCTTTAGACGCTATGGCGCAAATGAGTGCGTGGAACTCAACGAGTTCACTGACTAAAACGGCTTTCATCTATGCAGCAACACCCAATTTTTGCAGTCAATAACGACACACAAATCAGCGTCGTTAACATTGAGCCATAAAGCCGTAAAACGGCTATTGGGGCAGGTAAACTAGGTATCAAGGAAAATGTCGGTAGCTCCTTCAAACTGGCAATGCTACACATTAGTCACGGCAGTGCTATCGCTGCATTTTATCCGCAAGTCATAACTCTGTGATAAACAGCAGGGCTTGCTTGTAGCATAACAAGCCACTATGTTAGCCAACTTCACTAGCACTACCGCTTGCAAGTACCCAGCTTAACTACAAGGATGTTATGAAGATATTCACGATTGCGACTCTCCTATTACTGTTGACCCTAAGCTTTGCAGCAACGGCGGAAAAATCCGTGCTGGAACAGCTATTTGAGCAACAACAATACGACGCTTTCTTAAAACAAGCGCAGCAGCAAGCCGCAGAAAATAATGCTGAGGCGTTATTTCTACTGGGTAAAGCCTACCATCTCGGCCGCGGCGTCACACAAGACAATGCCACCGCCAGCCAATACTATGAACAAGCCAGAGCCTTAGGTTCGGCCCGTGCCAGCCATAATCTAGGCAGTATGGCGCTGGATAATGATCGAAAAACGCAGGCCATCCCCTTGTTAGAAGAAGCGCTGGCGCGGGGTCTTAAACTACCGACCTTATATAACCTAGGACGAGCACACAGTCCGGCAGATCCCAACTCAAGGTTCTATCTAGCGAAAGCAATCGCAGCGGCGCAGCGAGCGGGGAGTTACTTTGGACAAGCCTTTGAACTCCAACCCGATAATCTCTATCTGGATAATGCCTCACGCGAGTATCTGCGCGCTTACTTAATAGCAATGCAAAGTGTCGGCAGCGAAAGAGAAAGTCTCGACCTCCCGCAGTTACGCCAGCAAGCCATAAAGTGGCTGGAATTGGGTATGGCAGCAGATAACGGTACGGCGTGGACAAACTACGGCGCCCTGCTGTTGAACGAAAATGACTACAGCGGTGCGAAAGCCGCATTTTTACAAGGTGCTAAGCGTCATGTTGCCATCGCTAACTATCATTTAGGCAGTATGGAAGAGCGCGGTTTGGGCGCAGAAGCCGATAAAGTGCAAGCACTGGCATACTACGAGAAAGCGGCGTTAGCGGGCATGGAAGAAGCGAAGGCTCCCGCTTATGAGCTGCTTAAGGCACAACTGGAATATGAAGACGATCTCACTAAGTTGGAACAAGGCATTGCCCGCTTTAATGCGCTAAAACAGCAAGATCAGTATGTTCCCATCTCACTGGACTCAGTTATAAATCGGCTGGCATGGGGCACGTTTCTGGCACAGCAGCGGCAACAGACTCTTTCGCTACCCACAGCGGCCAAAACCCAATTAAGCTTGCAAGCCTGTGGTTTAGGCTACAACCAATTGCATGGCAGCACATACAATATTGGAGAAAACTCGCACTGGCGTATGGCGGCGTATCTAACCTTAGCTGACAAAATCGCTTTACCACTTGAAGGCAGAGTCGACGAACATGGCTGTGCCAGCTTAACGATTGCCATGACAGATCAGCTGTATCGCTTATTACAACAAGGTGCCGTATTCGGATTGCGCTTTCCCAACTACACCCTGCCACTGGCATTAAGCCGGCAAGAAAATATCTTGCAGCTGACACTCATGCCCATCGAGACCCCATTACCGGTTAATTAGTCACAGCAATTTAAGCCTGTGGCCGCGCTTGCTAGGCCACGGGCATTGTCTATTTTCGCCAGCAACATCTTAATCTTGCGCTTCCCTCGCCCAATATCCCGCCAAGATGGCGCCAGATAGGTTGTGCCATATCGAGAATATCGCGCTGGGGATGGCAGAAATAGGGCTGAAAAACTTGATACACAAAGCCGTAGCGAGGCCAGAGTTTTGTAGGCCAACTTCGATGGAAATGGTTTTGCAGACGGTATGGTTAAAGCCTAATAAACGGCAACAGAAATAGCCTAATGCGAGGCCAAAACCATTGTGTAAGAACACAGCCAGCAGAATAATCGGGCCAACTTTATCAAACTGATTGGCATTTAACGCCACGATAATCGTAATCGCCATCACAATTGCCAAGATTGAAATCAACGGCAATGCAGGCGCAACTTTGGCCACCAGCGATTTAAAGAAATGATTGATGATCACGCCTGCGCTGACAGGGAACAGCACGATTTTCACTAAGCTCAGTAACATATCCGCGAAGGGGATATCGATCATCTCGCCAATCAATAACTTAATAATCAGTGGGGTTAACACTACGCCCGCTAAGGTCGACAGCGCCGTCATGGTTATCGATAAAGCCACGTCACCTTTCGCTAAATAACAGACCACGTTTGAGGCAGTGCCACCTGCAACGCTACCCACCAACACCATGCCAATGGTGAGTTCCCTATCTAATCCCAATAACTGGCTGATCAATAATGCGCTGAGCGGCATGACCGAAAATTGCAGTATCAGTCCAGTCATCACTGCGCGTTTTTGTTTGAATGCATTAGTAAAATCCTGCAGATCTAAGGTGAGTCCCATAGAGAGCATGATGATCACTAACAGCGGCACTATGGCGGATTTAAGCTCAGTAAACCAACTCGGCATCAAATAAGCGGTCACCGCGCCTATCAGTGCTAACAGCGGGAAGAAGCGGTTTACGTTTACCAACATAGCTAGCCCTTTAGTTCAGGAAGTTATTTTATCGCTCGGATGATGACAGTCGAGCATTGGATAGACAAGCGCTAATCCGTCAGCAATAAAAGCCTTTAATGGTGATATTTTAATCTCCACATTTAGACTGACACCTTAAGTTAACTCCTCAAATTCACAGTAAATTCCTCCAAAAAGTACAGGTTAAAAATGCATGCTTAATCACTAAAACATGATCTGCTTAACAAAAAGCCCGTGATTTCCTTGTTAGGAAACCGTAACTTATAACCAGTTCACGTTTTAACAATTGCATACGAGGTAGTCTAATTGCGCTAGGTGGTCGTGAATTACCTAAAGCAATTTCGGTGTTTACGGTTAGCACTCACAGATAGGAATCGTTATGTCATCAGTTATCCAAACGCTCAGCGGCGCTATCGCAACGCCTTATCAAGCGAATATTACCGTCCCTAACTGGATGCTCGGCTCGATGGAACGAGTCATGCAGTACTACGTCGATAAGAATCTTCGCCTCGATACCCTTTCCGCAGAAATGATGCCAGCGCCCGTAGAAGGCAAAAAGTATATGCTGTACGCGCATATCCCCTTCTGCCATACCCTGTGTTCTTACTGCACCTTCCACCGTTTTATGTTCAAGGAAGACAAGGCACGCGCCTATTTCATCTCATTGCGTAAAGAGATGGAAATGGTCAAAGCCCTAGGCTATGACTTTGAATCTATGTACATTGGCGGCGGCACCACCACAGTATTAGAAGATGAATTAGCCCGTACTATCGAACACGCGAAAACCCTGTTCCCGAGCATTAAAGAAGTCTCCTGCGAGTCCGATCCGCAGCATTTAGACAGCCCAGGCTTTAAGCAACTCAAAGGCCTAGTGGATCGCATGTCCATCGGCGTACAAAGTTTTAATGACGATATTTTAAAAATGACTGACCGACTCGATAAGTTCGGTACGGGTCAACAAACCTTCGACAAGATCATGGGCGCCAAAGAGTTGTTCCCCATTATCAACGTCGACCTGATTTTTGGTTTCCGCGGCCAAACCGATGAAGTGATCCAACACGATCTCGACATGGCATCGCGCCTCGACCCAAGACAAATTACCACTTATCCGCTGATGATCACTCATCAAACTCGTAAGAGCGTGAAAGGCAAGTTAGCGGCGCCGCAGGCAGATATGGCCAACCAATATCGTCAGATCTTAAACAGCCTGAATGGCCAATATAATCAATTGTCTGCATGGGCATTTGGTAAGGCGAATGACGAAGGCTTCGACGAATACGTTATCGACTACGATGAGTATTTAGGGGTAGGTTCGGGCTCATTTAGCTTCTTAAATGACACGCTTTATGTGAATACTTTCTCGCTACGTAAGTACCAAGAACGCATCGCAGCGGGCCACATGGGCGTCGAGCAGCAAAAGAACTACAGCAAAAAAGACGTGATGCAATACCGCTTCTTGCTGGGCATGTTCTCCGGCCGTTTATCACGTAAATATTTCCGCGATACCTTTGGCGTCAACTTAGATACCGCCTTGTTTAAAGAAATGACCTCGATGAAACTGATTGGCGCGATTAAAAATGATCCAACCGATCCCGACAAGCTGATCGTCACCGACAACGGCAAGATGATGGGTCTCTTGATGATGAAAGAGTTTTACTCAGGCATGGATAACGTGCGCGCCCAGTTGCGTAAACCGCTCAAACCCTGTGATATGTAACACTTATTGATGATTGTTGATTCATAAAGACTAAACAGGCCCTTCGAGGGCCTTTTTGTTAACTCGGTTTAAAGGTAATCTTGCCCAGTACTATTAATTGAGCACAATCCCAACAATAAAGGAGTATTCGTTATGGGTTTTAATGAACAAGAAAAACATGCTTTATTGGCACTCAAAGGCGTTGGCCCGACAGTAATTAAACGCTTCGAAGAAATTGGCATCAGCTCGCTGCAACAACTCGCCCAACACGAAGTGGATGATATTGCTAACTTAGTCGCCAGCATGCTGCGCACCACTTGCTGGAAAAATAGCCCACAAGCGCGAAATGCGATAAGTGCGGCCATCGACCTCGCCCGCGCGCAATAATCGTTCCCCATTGATACTTAAAGCATCCAACTAGAGTTAAGAAGTACATGTCAGCACACTTAGTCATACCCCTTTTTGCTATAGCTTTACTCGTCTACGGAGAAACGGCCTCTGCCAACGACAGCAGTTTTGGCGATGCTAATGGCTCTATTACCCTGAAATATCAGCCTAATATCAGTATGGATAAAGAGTCGCTCTTCATCAGCGAGACCGAAGTCAGGGTCGATTATGTGTTTACCAACATCAGTTCGCAGGATCTTATCGTCCCCATCGCCTTCCCCATGCCACCGATGTTTTTTGGCTCCGCCGATCACAGCAGCATTGATAACTTCACCCTTAAAGTGAATGGCAAAACCCAGCCAACTCAGCACAGGCTTGTTGCCCAACTTGCCGATAAAACCGATATTTCAACCGAGCTGAAACAGCTTGGTTGGGGGGTAGATGAAGTCGCTTACTTTGCCGAATATGCCGAAATTCCCAAGGGTAAGTCTGCACTCCCACAGCAATGGTTGGATGAGAACCAGCAAATCGCCTTTACCCTAAGTGATTACTTTGTGTGGCAACAAACCTTTCCCGCGGGCCAATCTGTCGCAATCAGCCATAGCTACAGCCCGAGTATTTCAACGGGTGTTCCCTATCCCGCCAGCGAAATTATCGATACTCATACTGAACTGGCCTGTTTAGATGAAAGCGCCAAACAAGGCATTAGGAAGCGCAACCTTATCGTTAAACAAGACGGTGAAGATCAGGAGATTGGCGTCGAATGGAGCCACCTTAGCTATATTTTGGTGACGGCCAATAACTGGCAAGGGGCGATTAAGGACTTCAAACTCACCCTGAAAAAATCCCAACCCACAGATCTCATCAGCTTGTGTTTTGATGGCGAGCTTAAAAAAACCGATCCACTCACCTTTGAATTCCAACAAAAACAGTTCACGCCAAAGCAAGATCTCAGCATACTGTTTATTCGTAAACCGAATATTGAATAATCAAAAAAGAAGCCAGCTAAGTGCTGGCTTCTTTCAGGACGAGATATGTTTTTAATTTAAAAACTGTAGGTCATACCTAACCAATAGCGGCGGCCGTCTTCGATATAACCGTATTCCTCTTGGGTAATGTCCTTATCGAAGGCGTTGTAAATACCCGCGCTAAATTTCAGGCTATCGTTCAACTGATAGTTAGCGCCCAAATCTAGCAGAGTGTAAGAAGGGGCGATTAAACTGCTCGATGACGGTCCCGTCGTCGGTTGGCTCTCTTCGCCACGGTAGTTGACTCTCAACCAAGTGCTTAAGTTATCAATAGGCTCGTAGTTGAACGACGCTTGGATCAAATGCTTAGGCAATTGATTCAATGGGCTACCTTTGTAAGCTCCCGTCTTTTGCTCTGAATCCGTGTAAGTATAGTTACCCGTAAAGCTCAGGTTTGAGCGAATCCGATAGTCGATACTCAGCTCAATCCCTTGAGTCACAGCATCGTCGATATTCACGTAAGTGGTTGGGTCGGAACCAAATTGATTGGGACCATCGGTACATTGAGTCGCAGGACAGGCCACGCGGGTGATCTTATCTTTAAACTCGTTATAGAACACACCCGCACTGGCGGTAATGCTCTCGGTCAGATCCGAATACACACCTAACTCATAGTTCACAGAGGTTTCGGGTTGTAAATCTGGATTACCGTACATGTTGCCGCCACGGCTCACTTGTCCCCAATCGGGCACTGTCTGGCGCAAACTCGGCGCCCTAAAGCCCGTCGACACGCCGCCCTTTAAGGTGGTGCTGTCGGTTAATCCCCAAACGCCGTAAACACGCGGGCTGACATGATGGCCAAAGTTTTCATCGTCATCCAAACGCAGCCCCATGGTCAGGGCAAAGTTATCGACTATGCGCCATTCATCCTCAGAAAATACCGACCATTGTCTGCGGCTGATATCGGTTAAGTCGCTGACCTGATTGCCGGTTTCGTCGGTTAAATCTTGATGGTTAAATGCCGCACCAAAAGTCGCCGTATGGCTTTGGCCTAAGGTGGTGATCAGGCTAGATTGCGCATCCGTGTTAGTGATCTTCATCTTGCGGGTTTTGTTATCAAAAACCTCATGCTTGATATAAGAATCCGAGGTACCAAAGTCCCAACGCCCTGTGTGTGACAGCGAAATGGTGCTGTTTTCGTATTCTGTCGTTGAAGATTGAGGACAACCGCGACGACCACAAGCTTCGCCCGGCGCTAGCGGTGTAACGGTTTTACCTAAACTACTGTCGAGTTCTTGGTTAGAAGTGCCAACTTCGAGCATGATGTCGTGGTTATCATTGGGGGTGAGCGCAAACCGCGCGGTCAGATTCGTCGCATCGCGGCCACGGTAACCGCCATAGATATTATCTTCTTCACGCTGAGTGTATTGACCGTAGAGTTGCATCCCCAGCAGATCTTTAATCAAACCACCGTTGACGAAAAAGTTGCCTTGATACACATTTCCCGAGGTCGACTTTTCCTGCAATGTCGTGTCGAGTCGCACTTCACCCTGCCACTCGTTCGGCACTTTACGGGTGATAATGTTGATCACGCCGCCAATAGCATCCGAACCATAAAGTGATGACATAGGCCCGCGAACGATCTCAATTCTATCGATAGCAGCCAATGGTGGCGTCCAAGCGCCTTCAACGCCTGGGCCGTCACTGTTGGTGCGTGTCTCGCGCGAGGATTGGCGTTTACCATCCACTAAAATTAACGTGTATTGGCTACCCATGCCCCGCAGACTGATATCCTGACGGTCTGCACCGCCCGTAATCACCACGCCGGGGACTTCTAACATGGCATCGGTTAAGTCACGATAGAAGCGGTTATCCAGATCCTCACGGGTGATCACACTGATAGATGCGGGCGCGTCGCGAATTTGTTGTTCAAATCCCGATGCGGTCACTACGATTCTTTCCATCATCTTTTCTTTATCAGGCGCGGTGTCCGCAAGGGCATTAGTCACAGGTACTGCGGGCAACAAACATAAAGCGGTGATCACTTGAGCGAGGTACTTCTTACGACTTAACAACATAACCGACAAGTCTCCATTGGACAAAGATTGTAAATGAGAACAATTTTCAATACGGCAATGTATCCCTATGTTACAATCAGCTCAAGTTAGACTTTAGGTATTCACTTGTAAGAGTTACTTAAAAATGAATAAAAACATGATCAAAGGCATGATCGTTTTTGCGGCAATCGCAGAAAAGGGCTCAATGAGCGCCGCAGCGCAGCAGTTAAACCTCAGCTCCTCGGCTGTGAGCCAACAAGTGACTAAGCTCGAAATGGATATGGGGATCAGTCTATTCCACCGCAATACTCGCAATCTTACCCTCACAGAAGCGGGCAGCTTGTTCTATGAGAATTGCCGAAAAGTCATCGCGATAGTCGAAAGCACAGAGCAGAAACTCAATAATTTGAAAGGGATTCCTTCGGGGGAATTAAAGATTGCCGCGCCCATAGGTTTTGGCGGCGGCCTATTGAGCGAGCCCTTTAACTACCTGTTGGCGGCGCATCCGCAGATAAGTTTGAATTTACTGCTGCAGGATGGCCCGATAGATATAGTCAACGAGGGCATAGATCTGGCGATTTGCATCGGGCCTTTATCAGACTCCAACTTAATTGCCCGCCACTTAGCCGATTGGCGCATGTTGCTGTGCGCCTCACCCGATTATTTGCCAATGCATAAAATTTTTAAGCATCCCGCTGAATTGGCGGCCTTTAATCGCATTAATCACCCCTGCGCTAACAGTGACACCTTGACCCACGCCCGCAGCAAAGAATGCTTCGAACTGACAAGCCAGCGCATTACGGTCAACAATATGCAGGCATTAATCCAACTCACTCTCGATGGTCTCGGGTTTGCCGCTCTGCCCGAACCAGAAATTCGTAAATACCTCGAAAGCGGCCAGCTTGTGACCCTCTTACCCGAATGGTCACTCAATACTTACAGCGTTTACAGCGTCACTTCGGCGCGGGATAAGCAGCCCGCAAAAGTAAAAGAAGCGCTCAATACGCTTAGCCAATACTTCAGTCAGGCGAATTTTAACCCTGCCTATCACTTTAAACAGTGTGTTCAAAAAGACGGCACAAAGGGTAGCGTAACCAATATCTTACCCATAAAGCCCAAACAAGCGTCCCATCACACCGACGTCGACCACGCATCTTAAGTGTGCCCTGTGCGCATTCATTTCAGCGCTAAGCTGAGGTATTCTGCTGGGATAAACCAATAAAAAAGATGTAACTCGATGAAAGATGTGGCCTTAGTGTTGGAAGGTGGCGGCCTCAGAGCCATTTATACCGCGGGAGTGTTAGACGCGTTTTTGCAGCAGTCGCTCAACTTCAACTATGTGATTGGGGTGTCTGCGGGTGCCATTTATCCCGCGTCCTATGTGTCCCGTCAATTCGGTCGCAATCTTCAAATTCAGCAGCAATATCTCAACGATAAACGCTATATGGGCCTGCGCCATTGGTTGGCGACAGGCAACTATGTCAACACAGACTTTACCTATCGCCGCATGGCCTATGAGTTACTGCCATTTGATTTTGATACATTTTTAAATAGTCATACCGAATTTAAGGTCGGCGCCTTTAACTGCAATACAGGGAAAACCGATTACTTCGGTATGGCCGATTTTAATGACCACGATAAATTACTCGACGTGCTCATCGCCTCCTCTAGCCTGCCTTTTATGTCTAAACCCAGCGTGATTAACCAACATCATTACCTCGATGGCGGCATAGGCGAACCGATACCGTTAGCGCAATCACGCAAAGATGGTTACTCACGCCAAGTGGTGATCTTGACTCAAGATCAGCATTACCAAAAATCCGCGATGAAAATGAATTGGTTAGCCCGCAAAGCCTACAAACGCTACCCCGCGGTTGCCCATGCGTTAAGTGAGCGGCACCGAGTTTATAATCACGCATTAACCGAGTTAGACCAAGCAGTTGCATCTGATGATGCCTTTGTGATCCGCCCAGCGCAGCCACTTAATTTATCCAGGCTCGATCGCAATATCGATAAAGTGACCGCCGTCTATCAACAAGGGCTAGCGGATGGGAAAACAGTCTTACCCGCATTAACCGCTTGGTTAGCAGCGCCAAAAGAGCCTAAACCCGAGGCGTAATCGACGGCAGCACTTGACTGATAATCAACTCACGTAGCCATTTATGGCTCAAGTCGTGCTCGAAGTGTTTATGCCACATCAATAAATACGCGCCGGGGATCAGCTTGATAGGCGATGGTAAAGACTGAAGCTCGAAGGATTTCATCACAGCAAATGCATAACGGGACGGCGCGCAAAGAATTAAATCGCTTTGTTCACACAGAGCAAGAGCGCTCTGAAAGTCGGTCATGTTCACGGCGATATCACGCTGACGCCCCTCAAGTTGCAGCACATCATCCAGCAACCAATGCTCTATACCACCAAAAGCCACTTGCAGATGGCGATAGCTCAAGAAGGTGTCTAAATTCCACTCTTGTGCTAACGCCGGATGATCGCGGCGCATCAAACAAACAGTATAATCCTGCACTAACTCGACATGGCACAAGTCGTCGGGAATATGACTCACATGCATGGGCGAACGCTCGTCCCACTCGCGGCAACCTATGGCTAAGTCGATGTCGCAGCGCAGTAATCTGTCCATAGTATCGAGACGCCAGGTTTGGCAATTGAGACTCACACCGGGCGCTTGGGCGAGCAGTGAGGGCATAAAATGCGGGAAGGTCAGCGAGTATGTGGTTTCAACCAAATGCATTCTAAACTGCCGCTGACTTAAGGCGGGCTCGAAGGTGTCGGGCCGCGTAAATTGCGCCAATTGCTGTAAACATTGGCGCAATTCAGGCGCGAGTGACAAGGCCTTAGGCGTCGGTTTTAGGCCGTAGGCGGTGCGCTCAAACAGAGGATCATCAAACACTTCCCTCAGGCGTGTCAGTTGTTTACTCACCGCCGACTGGCTTAAATGCAAACGCGCCGCAGCGGCCGTCACACTTTGTTCCTCAAGCAGGATTTCAAGTACGGGTAGTAAATTCAGATCCAAACGTTTTAGCATCTATCCCTCATTTTCCCCAAAATACTGACTAGGGCTGCACTTTTTTAAATGGATTTAACCTTAAATTCTGTGGCAATTTCATCAACAACAGCGACAGTAATATTACACCGATCCCCGCCCACTGACGCATGTCTAATGTCTCACCCACGATCATAACCCCTAATGATACGGCAACCACGGGATTGACTAAAGCAACCATGCCCATGATTTCTGGCCCTAAATTTCGCATCGACCACAACCAAGCCCAATAAGCGATGGCGGTGTTGGCAATCACTAACCATATTAACGATGGCACCACAGTCAGGCTCGGTAACTGCGGTGGACCCGCCATAAACCACGCCAGCGGGATTAACATCAAGCCGCCCAAAAACAGTTGCCATGCTGTGAGCACTAAAAAGTCGCCCACATCCCACTTTTGCATCCAGCGAGAAGAGAAAGCAATTAACGTCGTGGCGCTTAACATGCACAACACCCCGATAGGGTCGAGATCCGCCGACGGGTTTAGCAGTAAAATCACCCCTCCAAGGCCCATCAAACCTAATAGCAACCACTTCATACCAGGGCGTTTTTTATCTATCACCCAAGCTAAGATTAAGAAAATTAACGGCAGCGTCGCCCCTAAGGTACCCGCCACTGCGCCCGGTAAACGATACGCGCCGATAAATAACAAGGTGAAGAAGGCGCCGATATTACAAAAAGCCAGCAAACCGAGCTTTGACCACACCAGCGTTGGCAAGCGAGGACGCACCATCAACATCAGTATCCCTGCGGGCAGCGCGCGCCACACGGCCACCCAATAGGGCGACATATCATGTAAGTAGAGACTCACTAACGCATAGGTCGTCCCCCAAAATACTGGGGCGAGTAAGGCGATAACAAAAGGCATAATAACTCTTTAAAAAGTATCTTGATGTGAAGATATATTATTCTCAGTCTTCACTCCTAGCAAGTGAAGTTTATGAATATCTCGTTATCGGTGGGAGTTAATCAAGTTAACTATTTGATTTTAAAACTAAGGTTGCCAGTCATTGTAGGACAGATGGATAGTTTGATAAATCTGGCTTAACTCTCCAGTCTGCCGCAGTAGCTCAATCATGCGGCTCAAATATGCATCCACGGCATCCCCTTCGGGGCCCTTGGCAATCACAAACACATCTTCAAAATCGCCAAAGTCTTCACGGTGGATATTATGCAACTTCAACTGTTTCAGCATCATATCGGCCTCTTCCTGTGCCCAAACGAAGGCATCGATACGGCCATGGGAAAGTTTTAGCAAAGAACGTTTAATGGTTATTGAAGGCTCCGCAGGGATAGGCATGTAATCTGGAATCGCCTCCACGGTAAATACACGCCCCGTTTGCTGCTGATCAAATAACATGGCCTTCGTTATCGGCTTATCCACATTGGTATAAAGCACGTGGGTGACTTGCCCAAATGAAACAGAACTAAAACGGTAAGGTAAGGCATCTAGCGCGGCATTATTACGGATTGCGGGCAAACCAAAATCAGCACGACCAAGCGTCACGCCTAGCATCGCCCGTGAAAGCGGGAAAACCTTAATATCAATTTCAACCTCAGGATCTGCCCTATCAATTGCTTTAACCAGTTCCACAAATGGCCCTGTGCCATCGGCATTAATTAATCCAGGGATCTCCCCTAAATAAGCCGTCATCTGCCGCTTGCCGCCAGCATTAATGACAGCATCATCCGCGGCATAGGCTGGGGTGAGAATGCTGTGAAGGAAAAGCACGGAAAAAATACACAAGGTAATAAAGTGACTAAACATGAGTGGTCCCTCGGTGGCTTTCTCAAGCTTAGCAGACGACAACGATTGTGGCGTTCATTCCTCGCATCCAAATGAGAACGTGATAAAGCATCACTCTGTCACTGCGCTTAGCTGCCGTTTGCCGTATAATCGGTCGTCATTTTTCTATAGGCGGGCCAGTATGTTCCATATCGCACTCTATGAGCCAGAAATCGCACCTAACACAGGTAATATCATTCGCTTATGCGCCAACAACGGTTGTCAGCTGCATTTGATTGAGCCATTAGGTTTTGATCTAGAAGAGAAAAAGTTACGCCGCGCTGGTTTAGATTATGCCGACTTAACCAATGTGACTCGCC
Organism: Shewanella vaxholmensis; assembly: GCF_031932135.1. NCBI lineage: Bacteria > Pseudomonadati > Pseudomonadota > Gammaproteobacteria > Alteromonadales > Shewanellaceae > Shewanella > Shewanella vaxholmensis. The sequence goes on along the minus strand of NZ_JAUOEV010000004.1, from coordinate 241,732 downwards.
ACAAAGACTTCGATGCCTTCCTCGAAGCCATGGCAGGTAAGCGCATTATGGCCTGCACCACTAAAGGCAGTCGCCCGCATACTGAGCTGAGTTTTGCGAAAGATGATGTGCTGCTATTTGGCCCTGAAACCCGCGGCTTGCCGATGGCGATTATCGAATCTATCCCCACAGAGCAGAGACTACGCATCCCCATGGCGGCCACCAGCCGTAGCTTGAATCTTTCTAATGCGGTGGCGATTATCAGCTATGAAGCGTGGCGCCAACTGGATTTTGCTGGCGCACTTTAAGCGCTACCGCAGCTAAATCGCGGATTTGTGGCTAAGGGGCGGCTATGGAGATGGTGCGACAGGCGTCATCTCTATCCCGCGAAACAGCTGATAGCGATCGATATCATCATCGAGATATTGGATGTTCTGCGTCCATTGCCATCCACCCGCTTGATTTTGAGCCCGAGTCTGAGCATCAAAAAGTAACTGGATCAACGCGGGTCTTGCATTAACAACGCCTTCCCCTAGCAGAGAATAATCCCCATTTTGTCGATATAAACTAAAGAGTTGCTGTTTATCTTCCGCCACACCGTCGTAATAGGTCAGTAATACTTGATCGCCTTGTTCCCTAAACCACCAAGTTTCGCTAAAGGGTGCCCGCGTGCCGATACTCACAGATAAAATCAACTGGCGCTGATCGTGGGAGCAAAAGCCCGTAACGGCCACTTTTCTCGGAATCTCCCCCGCCTTGGCAGCATCACCCGCCCATTGCCCCACTAAATGTGGACAAAATTCCTTGAAACTGACCTTAGCGGCCATGACTGAGAAGGACGAAAACACGCTCAGTACAATGGCAAGACCCAGCATAAGGTTCAAACGGTCGATTTTAAGCGGCATATCTCTAGCACCTATCCGAAACAGATCAATACATTAGCGTTAAAAGCATCAATCGACAAATCCCCTAACGCAAACGACTCTTTTAACTACGGAATGAGCGCTGTTGTATTGCCGTTAGCCTGATTTTTTAGCGCCGATATCAACCTCCTTTGAGCTGAGATACCCAACAAAGATTCACAGTTGCTTACATAACAGCTTATTCAGGCATGACGGGTTTTCATGCTAACTTGCCACTTAGCAAAAATACGCAACATCATAATCCTAGTAACTGTTTGTATCACAAGGAGACTCATAGTGAAGAAGACAGGCATTTTATTACTCTGTTTACTGATGCCCTTTAGCTCGGCATTTGCAGACCAAGGCAAACCACTCTCAGCGGAATTACTTTGGCAACTCAAACGTATCGGTAGCCCAATTATATCCCCCACAGGCGAACACATCATCGCGCCAGTCACAGAGTACGATCTAAAAGCCGATAAAGGCTCAACCCAGCTGTGGCATTTCGATGGCAAGGAAAACCGAGCCATCACAGCCAAAGGTTTAAGGGTGAGCGAGCCCGTGTTTTCCCCCGACGGCAAAATCTTGGCATTTGTGAGTCAGCGCAATGAAGACGAGGCGAGCCAAATTTACCTGCTGCCGATGGACGGTCCGGGTGAAGCGCAGCGCTTAACCGATATTCCCACAGGCGTTAACAGTATTAAGTGGGTTGGCAAGCATCTGTATTTCATCAGCAATATCTTCCCTAATCAAAGCTGGGAAGAAATGAAAACCCAGCTCGCCACAGATACAGACAATAAGGTTTCTGCCCATCAATGGAACACCTTACCCTATTCCCAATTTGATCACTGGTTAGATGAACGTCGCCAAGCCCACGTATTTAGAATTCCGGCCAAGGGCGGTAATGTCGAAAACATCACCCAACCTGCGGGCCATGAATTACCACGCTCAGATCAAAGCAGTGCAAGCTATGATGTTTCCCCCAATGAGCGCTGGATTGCCTTCAATGCCTATGGCTCAGAAAATAAAGTCGATCCTAAAATTGATATATTTCTCGCCACGATTGGAGACAACAAGGCCGAAAATCTCACTGCTGATAATCAAGCGCCGGATCTGAATCCTAGCTTTAGCCCTAACGGTAAAACGCTCGCCTTTACCCGCCAAAAAATCCCCGGTTTCTACGCCGATACCTCAAGGCTGATGCTGCTGGATATCGACAGTCGTAAACTCACAACACTCACATCTGACTGGGACCGTTCTGTCTCTCAATTCAGTTGGACACCCGACAATAAGGGCTTTTATGCCACAGTGGAAGACGCCGCCACAAACCGCATTTACTCTATCGATGCCAAGAGCGGCAAAGTAAAAGCCATCACAGAGGCAACCGATTTTAGCCAACCCGCCATAGGCAAAGACGGCGAACTGATTGCCACCAATCAGAGCTTTTTGTATCCCGCTCGCTTGGTCAGCATCAATCCCCGCAACGGTAAGATTGAACGCCTAGAAAACTTTAACGACGACATTCTCAAAGATGTCGACCTAGGTACCTATGAATCAGTTACCTACAAAGGCTATCAAGGTAAAGATATTCAAATGTGGGTTCACTATCCCGCAGGATTTGATCGCAGCAAAAAATACCCACTGTTTATGCTCGTTCACGGCGGGCCACACAATGCCATTACCGACGGTTTCCATTTCCGTTGGAACGCGCAAACCTTTGCTTCTTGGGGTTATGTCACTGCGTGGCCAAACTTCCACGGTTCGAGCGGCTTTGGTCAGGAATTTGCCGATTCCATCAATCCCGATTGGAAGACAAAACCCCTTGAGGGTGTGCTCAAGGCGGCAGACTGGTTTAAACAACAAAGCTGGATAGACAGTGATCGCATGGTGGCGGGTGGTGCTAGTTATGGTGGTTACCTGACATCGATTATTTTGGGTCAGCCGCATCCCTTTAAAGCGCTATTGATCCATGCTGCGGTTTACGACATGTATGCACAAATGGCGTCGGACTTTGCCGTACACAGCACCCGATTTGGCAACTATTGGGATAATCCAGAACTGTATAAAGCCATTTCACCCCATTACTTTGCTGGCAATTTCAACACTCCAACCTTAGTCAGTCATGGCCAACTCGATTACTTAGTGCCGGCGACCCAAGGGTTCGAGCTGTTCCACACCCTGCAAAGTCGACATGTTGAATCGCGGATGATTTATTTCCCCGATGAAAATCATTGGATTATGAAGCCTAATAACTCAGTCTACTGGTATAACGAAGTGAAGAAGTGGATGACCCACTTTGCCGAACCTGGCGCGCGTTAAACGCGATCCATAGATACAAAAAAGGTCTGCAATGCAGACCTTTTTAATGGGTTTACTTAAACTAAAGCGTAGGCTAACGCCTTAGTTTGAAATGACTTAGCTTGAAATGACTGAGCTTATTGGCCAAAGCCCGTGGCTTTAATATCCACGGTTTGCACTTTGCCATACTTAGCGGCGATAGGTGCAATCTTAGCCGCGTTGCCAATCAGCACAAATTGCAGATCTTTTTGCGGGAAGTAAGTTTTCACCAGTCTTTGGGTTTCTTCTAAGGTCAAACCATCCACCTTAGCTTGGAACTCATTGATAAACTTATCATCGAAGCCATACAGATACATGCCTGACAACAATCCCGCCAGTTGGCCTGAGGTTTCAAACTTAGGTGGGAACTGACCTTTCACATAGGCTTTAGCCGAATCTAAGGTGGTTTGATCTACGCCTTTCTCCCATAAACGAGCATAGGTTTTCAGTGCGAGATCAATCGCTTCTTGAGTGGTTTCCGTCTTAGTGAAAGTGCTAATAGTAAACACACCCGAGTCGGTATAAGGGCTAAAACCTGAGCGTGCGCCGTAGGTTAAGCCAGCGTTTACCCGCAGCTCGTCGTTAAGCCAAGAGGTAAAACGACCACCTAAAATAGTGTTCACTACCGTTAAACCGACATAGTCTGGATTGTCACGACTAATGCCTAAACCGCCGATTACAAAGGTGGTTTCGATTGCATCGGGTTTATCCACCAGTAAAACTTTAGCCGCAGTCAACTGAGGCAAGCCTTGGTTTAAGTCAGGCTGCACCAGCTTTTCGCTGCCTTTCCACTGACCAAAGGTTTGCGTCAGCTTGGCCTTCATCGCAGCAACATCAAAGTCACCTACGACGGTAATCGCAGTATTGGCCGGTTGGTAGTAACTCTTATGGAAAGCGCGCAGTTGCGACACAGTCACTTGTTCAAGCGAATCGCTGTTACCCGAAGCCGCATTACCATAAGGATGGGCACCAAATACCAGCTTATCGAAGTAACGACCAATCACCGCCCGTGGGCTTTCTTTATCTTGCTGCAATCCCGCAATTGCACGTTGCTTAAGTTTATCGAACTCGGCGGCATTAAAATCTGGCGTTAACATCGCCGCGCTAAATAAGCCCAGCATGACGTCAGTGTCTTTCACCATAAAATCGGCGCTGAGATAGCTGCCTTCTTTATCCGCTTCAGCGCCTAAACTTGCACCGAGAAAATCCACTTGCTGCTCGATATCCGCCTTAGATTTACCCGCCGCCCCTAACAACAAACCTTCTGCCGTCATTTGCGCCACGCCTGCGGTGGTGTCATTGACAGCCCCCGCACGTACCACGGCATTTAAGGTGACTAAAGGCACTTCGCGCTGCGGCATTAAATACACAGTTAAGCCGTTATCCAGCACGAACTTGTCGTAACTTGGCATCACAAAGCTGCCAGTTTCAACACGTTTTGGCGCCGATGTCGTAGCACAACCCGCTAAGGCTAAACTTGTGCCTAGGGCTAATGCGGCCATTAACTTAGAAGGTTTCCCGAGTGATGCCATCTTAAGTGATTTCATTGCCATCGATTTCATTGAGAGATCTCCTCGTTTGCCGCCAGCACAGCTACAGTGCGATTCGATTTACGTAAGTAGGTTTGGGCAACACGTTGAATATCCGCTGGCGTCACCTTGTTATAGGCTTCTGGCGCATTAAATAACTTATCGTAACTGCCAAAATACATCTCATAGGTACCTATGGTATTGGCCTTGCCATTGATGGTTTCCATCGAACGATAAAAATCCATCAACTTGATATTTTTAACTTTATCCAGTTCTTGCTGAGTAACACCCATTGTCGCAATCGCATCGATTTGTTCAATCAGCGCCTGCTCCAGCGTCGAGGCTTTTACCTCAGGCGTGGCAACCCCCATCACATAGAAGAGGTTAGGATCGACCGACATCGGCATGTAAGTTTGCGCTTCTAAGGCCACTTGTTTATCAACCAGTGATTGATATAAACGCGAGCTATTACCTTGGCTTAAAATCGAACTTAATAAATCCAGCGCATAAAAATCTGCGTGAGTCGCCGCCGGAATATGGTAAGCCAGCATCACATTCGGTGTGCTCACCGATGCCTTTTGCACAAAGGTACGACGCTCACCCTTTTGCTCAGGTTCTACGGTACGAATCGCTTTAGGCGGAGTTTGTGCCGGAATAGGCGCAAAATACTTGTCGGCCAAGGCTTTAACTTGGGCAACCTTTACATCACCAGCAATAACAACCACGGCATTGTTCGGCGCGTAATAGGTTTTGTGGTACTGCACGAGATCTTCCAGCGTCCAAGCGGCGATATCCGACTCGTGGCCGATCACCGACCAAGAATAAGGATGGGCTAAAAATGCCACGCCTTTGATTTCGCCTTCAAGGGCATTCCAGTTAGAGTTTTCTAAGCCAGTGGAGCGTTCCGACTGCACTACACCACGTTCGCTATCGACCATAGTTTGGTTGATATCTAAGTTAGCGATACGGTCGGCTTCGAGATCGAACATAGTTTCAAGCGCATTGGCAGGGAACCAATCGGTATAAACCGTCATGTCTTCAGTGGTATACGCATTGTTCGCGCCACCTGCGGCTTCCATAGTGCGGTCGAACATTTTCGGGCCGTACTTTTTTGAACCGTTGAACATCATGTGTTCGAAAAAGTGCGAAATACCGGTGATGCCGGGCACTTCGTTACGTGAACCGACTTTCCAAAACAAATACATGTTGGCATTGGGAATAGAGGCATCTTCTAGCACCATGATTTTCATGCCGTTATCTAGCGTGAAACTCTTAATGTCTTCTGCCGTGGTGGCCTGTGCTTGGCTTAGGGGGGTCAAAAGTCCCATGGCCAACACAAGAGCCGATAGCGTGCGCTTCATCTTGTTCGCTCCTTGCTGTAAAAATTCACATATGAGGGCATATTGATTAACAAATCAAGCGCAGAAAGCGTATCCCGCGCCGATTTTTTGTAAGCTCAAGTTATACCGAAGAGCTTACGGAATAACGTCTGTCCGACTTATTGCGCCTTAAGCGCAGTCAGCGCCACTTTAGTCATGGCCTCAACTCCCACTTTTAACGCACTTTCATCCACATAAAATGCCGGAGAATGATTGCTGGCCGCGGTTTCTGGATCCGTTCCCTTTGGCGTCACCCCGAGGAAGAAAAACATCCCCGGCGCTTCTAAGGCGTAATAAGAAAAGTCTTCGGCACCTGTAATTAACCCAGGTTCAATCAGCATCTTATCGCCCACCACACTGGCAAGCACAGGACGCATGCTAGCGACTAACTCGGGATTGTTCACCACAACAGGATAACCTGGGTGGATCTCTGTGGTCGCACTCGCACCAAGCGTTTTCGCCGATAACTCGGCCATTTCAGCTAAACGCACTTTGATATCGGCGCGCATGGGCTGGTCGAAGGTGCGAATAGTGCCAATCAGCTCGACTTCATCGGGAATAATGTTAGAGCGAATGCCACCATTAACCGCACCAAAACTCACCACGGCAGGGGCTTTAGTGATATCCACCTGACGGCTGACGATCGTTTGCACGTTAGTGATAATTTGCGCCGCAGCGACGATAGGATCGACCCCATTCCAAGGACGCGAACCGTGGGTTTGGCGGCCTTTCACTTTTATGGTAAAGGAATCTTCACTCGCCATCGCCGGGCCACTGCGCACGCCAATCATGCCACTCGGCATGCTAGAGGTAACATGCATACCAAACACTTGGTCAGGTTTACGCTTAGCAAACAGCCCTTCTTTAAGCATCAATTCTGCACCGCCTTCTTCCCCGTCTGGCGCGCCTTCTTCGGCAGGTTGGAAGATAAACATCACATCACCCGCGAGGCTATCTTTCACTTTCACGAGGTTTTCAGCCACGCCCATCAACATTGCCACATGGGTATCGTGGCCACAGGCATGCATCACCCCCACTTTTTGATCACGATAGGTATCGGTCGCTTTAGAGGCAAAGGGTACATCAACCACCTCAGTCACAGGTAAAGCATCCATATCCGCCCGAATCGCAATCAAGGGACCGGGCTTGCCACCTTTCAGCTTTCCGCCTTTCAAAATGGCCACCACACCCGTATGCGCCACACCCGTCTGTACTTCTAACCCTAATGATTTCAGATGCTTTTCAATAATCTTGCTGGTGCGGAATTCACGATTTGACAACTCAGGGTGTTGATGTAAATCGCGGCGCCAGTCGATCACCTTTTGCTCCACACCTGCCGCCAACTTAGCCGCATCCGGCATAGTATTGGTCGCCGCTTGCGCCGAACTCAAACCCGCGCCCATAAAACTCAAGGCTAAGGCCGAAGCGATTAAGGTCTTGGAAAAATGGAACTTATTTGCAGAGGATTTAAATTCAAATGCCTTTAGGATTGCTGATTTTGAGATTGCAGTTGGTGATACAGAGGGTAAAGTCATAGCGATAACCTATTGTTGTTTTTATAAGCTACCTAAACTACACGGACATTGAAGAATTGTTAATAGATTTAATGATGAGAGTAAATAACACTACAGGTATTATGGACTAAAACCGTCAGCGATAGAGATTAAGCACTGCTATTACAGTGACTCGCAGCCATGGCAGCACTTAATGCCGTTAATTCCGGCGTACATATTTAGCTTATTTCTCATCCACAACATCTATCAATGGATGAATCACTCTTTTCTTTAGGCGCAAATTTTCACGACCAGAAGCCGACTTAATTTCCATTATTTGGCATTGAATCAATTCTTAAGAGATTTGATTCATTTTTAGGGTAAAAAACGCCCTCGAACAACCGAAAACTGTGCATTTGAGCGGGTTTTAGGGGATAGCGTGAATCAGTCTGATGTAGAGTGATTCACGTGCCAACCCCCTGCGACTTCGCGCTGGCTTTTAGTATAATATAGTGTTGATTTTATAAGGAGATTTTATGGACACAAAGACTAGACGAATGAGACAAACAGCTTCTATGTATCTTGGAGTATCTCAAAGGCTTTTTGATACAAAAAATGGTGATGATGGTTGGGTTGGAGCTTTAAATGCAGCGCTAGCAATTGAGGTTTTTATAAAATCCCATCTGGCATATACAGACAAAACAGTACCTAAAAAGCATGGTTTATTAGCGTTGTTTTTAAGGCTAAATGGAAGAGATCAGAATCACCTTATTAAAGAATACAAGGCTGAATCTGAAGGTACTCAACTATCCGGAAATCTTAAAGAAGATCTCATAAAGTTCAATAATTTATTCGTTGATGCTCGCTATATTTATGATAAAGGTTCCATTAAATCGACTGGAAATGATGTACTTCTTTGTGCGAATATTTTAAGTACTATTATTTATTCCATGCAAGGGAGTTAGTAATACGATTAAACATAACATCCGTTGTGGTAGGCGGTCGATTTTCCGTAATGACACTTAATCCGCACCAAATCAAGCCTTCCAGCTAGCGCAAGTTTACTGTTCGCGCTAGCTCTCCACAACTCACTTTGCAATACCAGTAGTTATTGATGGTTAGATAATTTAGCAAAAATCACTGACAAACTTCTGTCCCAAAGTGAGCCCGCGAATCACTCTAGGTAAGTTTGATTCACGGATTTTAACGACCATGTATCTAAACCTCGTCCTAAAGACATTTAATAAAACCTTCAAGCCAAAAATTTTTATTGATAAGTTTCTTGAAACCATCGGACTGGCGGCGCGCTGTTAAACAAGGCCAAGACGCTATGTATCATTGGTAAAATAGACCAATTTAGATTGTCTATTTTGTCGCAATGCCATAGTCAGCACGAAAGGATTTTAACCCTCGGCTTGAAAATTGTAGGGCACGGGTGTCAAGGGCTTTCTCTGCCCAGCCTTTAGTCAAAATATCCTTAAGAATCCATTGACCTAGAACACCTGCAAGATGACTGCGGCGTTCGCTCCAATCGAGGCATGACTTACACAAAGGGCGGCGAGATTGACGACTTTTCGGCACATAACTTAAACCATCTATTTCCCCATCCGTGATGCCCAGCAACGAGAGCTCCACACCACGTTTAGCAAAAAAGGTCATCCCTGCCGCGGTGATGTTTGTGTCGTTCCCCTCATGGGCGATCAAATTCTGCCGACTTAAGCTGTCGTAAAGCGCAACCCCCAATTCACCCGCGAGATGATCATAACAAACGCGAGCCAGTCTCAATCTAGGGTCCGCAGGTCCATGAATGACCTTAGGGTTCGCAATGGCAGCGCTCATGTTGAGCAGACTTTCCAACAGTTCGGCCACTTGGCGGCTTTGGAGCTGAAAATACTTATGCCTCCCCTGCTTACGCACGAACAATAGTTCGCCTTCAACCAACTTAGTTAAATGGCTGCTGGCAGTCTGCGGTGTGATATCTGCTTCAAGAGCCAGTTCTGTCGCCGTCAATGCCTGTCCGCCCATAAGAGCAATCAACATACGTGAGCGGGCGGCGTCACCAATCAAGTTGGCAATAAAAGCGATGTTAGGTTCCATGCTTGTAATCTCATTCGGGAACAGTTCGATAACCATCGAAGCATTAAGTTTTCAGGTAATTACAATGCAACTAAAACCTTTAGCACACAAGTCAATGGCGCCAAACACTATGAAAATTACCTGCTTTATCGAATACAAAATAGACCCGTTCAAATTGGAACAATTTGCCCAATATGCTGAAAACTGGGGCGATATTATTCCAGCCTACGGCGGCGAACTCCTTGGCTACTTTCTGCCACACGAAGGCACCAATGACACTGCATATGGTCTCATTAGCTTCGATAGTCTGGCCCACTATGAACGCTATAGAGACAAACTGAAGACAGAAGCCGCAGGCAAGGCAAATTTCCAGCTGGCCAAGCAAGGAGAATTTATTTTGAGTGAAAAACGCAGTTTCCTAAAGCCGATAGCCAAGACCTATAAAAGAGCTGCGGAGACAAAACTATGATGGTCGTTATTTTTGAAGTCGTGCCGAATCTCGGCTGCCAAGAAAGGTATTTAGAGATAGCCGCCGACCTGAAATCGAGCCTGAGTAACATTGAAGGATTTATTTCAATCGAACGGTTTCAGAGCATGGTCAATCCCGAACGCTTATTATCGCTGTCATTTTGGGAGAATGAGGCTGCGGTACAGGCTTGGCGACAACAGATATATCACCGCGAGGCACAAACTCAAGGACGCGAACAATTATTCGCCGATTATCGCCTGCGGGTTGCCGAAGTTGTTCGTGACTATGGCATGTTCGACCGCGCTCAAGCACCTAAGGGCAACTGATATGCTGCGACTCGGGTAGCGTACTTTGCAGGCACTCAGCCCTAGCAACAAAAAGTGTATTTGCCAGCGAAATTTGCCCCACAATACTAAACGCTAGGCGCCACTCTAAAAGGGTTTTTTATGTAAATACTGGGGTTGTATCTTGGCTTATATAGCCCCACACCCGAAAACAAGAGCCTTCAATCGAGTATTTAATGCCGTGTCTATTTAGAATGGTAAGAATTTCACAGCTCCTATCTGTCTCCTGAGGTGCAACTAAACGACCACGATACTCGGAAACTATTGGATTAAAGTCTAGCCACTCGATACCTGAACTTTCTTCATAGATCTCGTTCCACCAAACGGCACTAAATCCCAAAATATCATCTGATGAAATCAGTTTGTACCTTACGCTAATAGATAGAAAATGAAGCGCTTCAAAATCATTACAAAGCTCGCGCCACTTAGTTTTATTCATCACTGAGACTAACTGGCGGTCATTAATTATTTTTCGATATCTCTCGTGCATGATTTCAAGTCCAACTCATTTTTAGGACGTGTGTATCCAGACATGAGCCAGAACGATCCTCCTTAAATAGAAACTAAATCACAATCTCATTTTAACTGGTTAATTTTGTTTGGGTTATTCGTGGCCATTTCTGTGAGAATGTGCTGTTAATGAATGGATTAGCGCCAGCGTATTTGAATCAATTGGCAGATCATTTAACTCTCGCTCAGCTAAAGGATCGAAAGATATCCCAATGGACTCGTGACCTGTGGTAAAAAATCCGTGTAATTCATGCTGCCATGGTAAGGGAAAATCAAGTGGGGGTAGTGGCGCATTGGCCGTATGGAACCGCCACAGATTGACTAAACCATGGGCGTTAACGCAGTAACATTTTTCCAGTGGCGAGAGCTCCTGCTGCAGGCGATTAGACTTGACCATAATGGCGATATTGTCGATAAACGAGGTCATATCCTGATTGATTATGGCGGCTAGGCTGCGCAGCATCGCCATGCTGTATTTCGAGTCTTTTAGGTTTGTAAGTTGATGGCGTAACTTATCTGTCACGGCTGTGGCACCTAAAATGGCATATACGGCATTGCAGGCCAAGAGTGTCACCTTATGCCCCGTTAAAAAAGGCGGCACAAATCGCTGTTTATAGGCTGTAATAGCGGGTAAATCATGTATGGCTAGCGCCGCCAATAAGGGCCAAAGATGTAGGCTATCCGTCCCCGAATAATCCCCACCCCGCACTAATCGCGTTAAACAACCAAAGCGCCCCGCTAATGTCAGGCAGTTTATAAACTCATCGAAGTGATTAAAGGCCACCCGTTGGATTATGGCTAATTGGGTTAAATCATTTTCTATGTAGCTGATGCGATTAATCCATTCGTTAGCGGCGAGATGACGACTCTCTTTTACACCCTGCTGTAGGATAGCGAGTTTGGCGACTTGAGGCTCAGTTAACTGCTCATCATTTTCTGCCAATCTCTGCAATGCGTTTAGTGCTTGGTCTCTGTCTTTTTTAGGGTAGCTTTTCACATCATACCTCACTTCATATTGCCCTGAAGTTCAAAATGTAATCATAGGTTTACTAGGCTTATCGAGTAGTGGGCGTTCATTTTCGTTATCCTTAGTCCTCAATTAATTCATCTGGATATAAACTGATTTGCGCTAAGGATTGTTCAAAAAATTGGCTTAGGTTTGGACAAATAAAGTCCATCATATCGGGATCATGGGTGTATGCGATCACTTGCCCCATTTGGCCTAGTGCTGAGGGTGAATGATCCGCAATCAAGAGTAATGTGCCGCCCCCAAATTGAGCGAAGGGCAACCAACCTTCTTGATACCATCCGGATTGGATTTTAGGATCTCGAACTTCTGGCTCGTGGTAACCCACATAGTGCTGAGCCTGTTTTTGCATTCGGTCACGATATTTAAGTGACGAAGCTAATGACAAAAAATCATATCGGCAAAAGTAATCTTTTCGGGCAAATACCGTGCTCCACTCGTTGCCACCATTGGCATATCCCCAAAGCTCCCTGAGCGGGGGAGCAAGTGTAAAACCTAATTGTTTTTCAGCTTCATCTAAGGCTGAGTTGGATAAGCCATTATTCAATGCGAATGTTTGATTCACATTGGCGTAGAGCGCGCTCAATGCCTGTAGATAGGTCTTAACGTCCATTGTATTGACTCCTTCATCCTGACACTTAGCAGCAGTGTTAATCCTTTGGTTTTATACCGCTCGCATATACACTTATGTAACTTATGTAACTTATGTAACTTATGTAATCGAATTAGACACATAAATTATGGTGTTGCATTACTTTTCTCAACTTTATGCATCTCTTTATATAAGAACACTACGTCCTTATCGATGATTTCTAATCGCCAGCCATAATGCTGGGCGAGCCATTCGAAGGTCGCTTCGGCGTAAAAATTGATATGAGTTGGATCATTTTTATAGTGCCAACTGGCAAATGCGGTTTGATTTTGTACCCGCTTGGTCATCACTGCCAAAATGCCCTTGGGTTTTAATAGGCTATCGAGTTGGGCAAGCAAACCTGCGGCATCGCTCACATGCTCTATGACTTCAGTTAAGGTAATAAAATCGTATTGGCGGACTAAGGTTGCGGGGTTATTAGCGTAATAAAGGTCGTAATTATCGATTTGATAACCCCGCGCCTTTGCCATCAAGCTCAAGGCTTTGCCTTCGCCGCAGCCAAAATCGAGCCCTTGGGCCGAAGTGCTAACACGGCTAAGTAGTGGCTCAAGTGTGCGATTTAAAAAGGTTTGATAGCCAAGATCATTGGCATGATTCTCGTGCTTATCGTACTCGGCTTTTTCGGCCTCGGCCGAGAGATAAAACTGGGCTGGCACGCTAACCAGTTGGCAGGTTTGGCATTGGCGATAGTCGCGCTTTTTATCCTGATGATAAGCGAGTAATTCTGTGCCGTGGCATAAGGGGCAGATATTCAACAACAATTCCTAGGGATAGTAAGGTGCAATTAATGAGAGTAGTCGCAATGCCAACAAATAAGGCTAGCACTGCCTAGCTGAAATCGACTGTGTCGATGGCCCGCTTAAGGCTTTGGGATTTTACGCTCTTTTGCTGCGGCTTCTTTTGCTTCCCGTAAATATTTTTGCTCGCGACTTTCCCTCTCGTCGAACTGTTTCTGTGCCTTGAGTTTTTGCTGAGCCTCCCAATCATGGGTTTGGGACTGCTGTTTGATTTTATCTTCTCGCTCTGCTGTCTCCTTGGCGGCTTGGCGCGCCTTCTCTAATTGGGCCTGCTCTAATCGCTGGGAGTCTATACGGGCCTTATCAGCTCTTTGCTCTAGGGTTAATTTTGGCTTTGGCGCATCGGTGGCATTAGCCACAGCAAGATGAATGCTGGAAATCAGTATGAACGACATCAACATTTTAGAGATGAGCACCTTAGATAAATGCGCCATTTCCTGCCCCCTTTATTTGGTCATCGGATGGATGAACGATAACAGCCAACTCAAACACGATGCGAAAAACATAGCATAAAATCTGCCAAAGTTTGAAATATGCAGCAGGTGTTCTTAAAAAATATGCTTAAATACAAGTCTTAAGCTACACTTTTTGAGTTTCTATTTGAGTGAAACAACCATTAGGTTTATTTTTAAGCTCATTAGAATGATGTACTATTGGCGCGCTTCGTATCAACGGAGTCCAACAAATAGGATGTGACCTTATATGCGTCACAAGGGAGTATCCTAGATGATCAGATGGCAACACTTACTTAATAAACTCAGTACGGATGATCCAGTACTGCAAGAAAAGCTGTCGCTCTGGCAAGCACATCCCCACAAAACTCCCCTAGCCTTAATTCAAGGCTTCAGCTTTATTAGCGCTAATCAAGCGACCCTCGGTTATTTTGAGACTGAGTATGACGCCTTTGTGAATGCGACTCCCTATGACTTTTCTCCGAGAATTCAATCATCCGGCCGCAATAGTGTTGAATATGCGAGGGAAATGATCCTTGAAGCCATTGCGGGACATCACGTTGAATTCAACTGGCTACACTTGAGCCAACTCGGCAATGAACTACCAACTCGAGTAAACCTTTATCGCTGTGATCTACAGCAACAGCCCGTTGTGCTCGTAGAATTGCAAGCCCTTAATCGTCGCAATCGAATACGTGCAACCATTTCCGATGGCTTTGCCCATATTCCCAAAGAGATTTTGTCGACGACGCTCGAGGAAAGTGCCGAAGCTGTGTACATCACAGATGCTGATAATAGAATTTTGGCCGTCAATAAAGCTATGAGTCGCATTTACGGGTATAGCGCCGAGCAGCTTATCAGTAAAACGCCTGCATTTTTAGAGGCGAAAAACCTTGGCTCTGAGGAAGAAACCGAGTGCCAAATCGCCCTAAGACAAAGAGGGACTTGGCAGGGGGAAACCTTAAAAAGGCGATCTGATGGCAGCGCGTTTCCTGCTTGGCAGAGTAGCCGTAAAATCATTACCGAAGATGGCGCTCACTATAATGTGAATATTTTCAGTGATATTAGCACGAAAAAGCTGCTCGAAACTCAACTGACGACCCGTGCTATGTACGATACCTTGACTGGATTGCCTAACCGATTCCACCTTAAGCAGATCCTCAATACTGCCCTCGAGAAACTTAAAACCGATCCCCTTGCCCTCGGTGCGCTAATGTTTTTAGATCTCAATGGGTTTAAAAATATCAATGACAGCTTCGGCCACTCCATGGGCGATAGAGTATTACAACTCGTCGCGGCCAGACTCGAAGCCGGTTGTATCGAAAAAGCTGACATAGCCAGGATGGGTGGAGATGAGTTTACCTTAGTGCTACAAGACTGTAGCTGCAAGGATGAAATCCAACTGTTTGCAGAACAGATACTCAGCTTATTTGAGAGCCCCTTTGAAATTGAAGGACAAAAGTTTTTCCTAGGCACGAGTATCGGCATTGCACTATTTCCAACCCACAGTGATAAGGCGGGACAGCTGATAAGTCTTGCAGATACGGCTATGTACTGTGCTAAAAAGAGCTTACCGCACCTTGTATTTTACGATAAGGCTATGAGCCAGGCAGCAGAATTAAAGCTGCAGTTAATCAATAGCCTAAGACATGCGCACAGCTTAAAACAATTCACTCTCGCCTATCAGGCCATTGTGGATTTACACACAAATCAAACGATAGCTGCTGAAGCCCTACTGCGCTGGCAAAAATCACCTACCGAGTATTATGACGCCGCCGATTTTGTGCCATTGCTGGAAGAGACAGGGTTAATTGTCAGTATTGGTCAATGGGTATTGGAACAGGCTTGCGTGCAAGCGGCACAATGGCGGGCACATAATCAGGCAGACTTTAGAATTTCAGTCAATGTGTCGCCACTGCAATTGGAACACTTAGATTTTATCGACCAAGTGATTAATGCATTGGAAATGGCTAATTTACCAGCTGAGGCACTGATTTTAGAAATCACCGAATCGGCACTGCTACGCCAACCTGAGCAAGCACGACTCACACTCAATCGCATCAAAGCTTTAGGTGTCAGCATTGCTATTGATGATTTTGGGACTGGGTTATCTTCACTCAGTCGCTTAGGCACTTTGCCCATAGACAGTGTAAAAATTGATGCCGAGTTTGCCTTGCGTTTAAACGAAGTGTCAGGACAAAAGCTCTGCAATGCCATAGTGCAGCTCGCACAGGCACTGGATATTCACTTCGTCGCCGAAGGCATAGAGACTCAACAACAAAGAGACATAATGACAGACATGGGCCAAGGTTTTGCCCAAGGATTTCTTTTTGGCTACCCAAGTTCAGTCGATAACTTCACCCAAACCTTTCTTACGGAAAAACATATAGCTTAAAGCTCGATAGCCCTGCCAGCACGCCATCAACTAATTGTGATTAACAATGGAATCACTCCCCTGCAAAGCCAGTTATTGTCTGGCAAAGCCATCTCATCATTTGCTCCGAACAATGAACATATATACAACTGTTTTATCGGATGAGCTTTGATTAAAATTAGAGGCTAAGCAGAAATATTGCTGCGATATCATTGCGGAAAAATACAAAGCTTAAAGCTCGATAGCCCTGCCAGCACGCCATTAACTAATTGTGATTAACAATGGAATCACTCCCCTGCAAAGCAATTGGCTGGCAAAGCTATCTCATCATTTGCTGCGCAAATGAATCCTTATTATTAAACCGTATTTCACACTAAGTTAGCGTGATCTGAATAAGATTTTGACTAATTTAATTCGTACGCAGTATCAAAACTCAATAACTTAAAGGCATTAATTCAGACCTAAAACCTCTAAGGCTAAATAATGTCAAAACATTCACTTAGTCTCGCAGTTAGGTTTGTTTGAGTTCTGATAACGAGCCTGCACAGTGCTCGGCATCGCCTTAATCCGCAGTTCAACCATAGCATCAAATGCCGTCATTAAGGGCTGAACATCAAGCCGAGGATTAAGGGCGCTTAGCATATAAGCACAAGCTTCTAAGGTCGATAAACTGTCGCTACGACTCGACTTACGGATCCGGTAGCGCGACTCATAACCTTCAGCCAAATGCACCGCAGGATACTGGGTTAACCAAGGATTCAGCTGCAACATCTTAAACGCCTTGCGCCAAGTACCATCGAGTAAGAGCAATACACAATCTGGATTGATAGGCTGCTGTTCAACACTCACACTTTGCTCAGAGGGATAGACGAGATAAATCGGCTTATTACACGCCGCTAAATGTTCCCGTAAACCATTGAAGTCGGCCTCGCTTTCGCCCACATAAACTTGCGTTTCAGCAACAACAAGACTCAATACCCGCACACTATTTTTTTTATGTTCGACTTCACTCGGGTGCTGTAAAACCACCAACTGAGTCATTGGAGAGATAGGCTGAACACTCGCACACAGACAAGCATTCTGGGGATAACGACAAATAGCACAATAGTGACGGGACAAGCTTTACCCTCGGTTTGAGTAAGTTATTTTACGAGTATACCAAAGGATAAAGGGGTATTAGGCACAATAAAAAATACCCACAGATCGCGGTCAAACAAACTGTGGGTAAAGGGTGTACTCTGTGATTAACGACTTTGTAATTAACCTGTGCTGCGAACTAATGCTCGCCAGCTAACTGCTCTTGATGCCAGTGGTCAAATCGACTCAGCGCCATCATCAATAATAAACCGAGAGGAAATACGCCCATCACTAAGGCCACTGCATAAGGGGCGGTTAAACTCGTTTGTTGTACGAGTCCAGCAAGCACGGACGCACCGCTCATCTGAATAAAACCTAACATAGCCGCGGCAGTTCCAGCTCGTTCACCAAAGGCCGACAGAGCCATACTGGTCGCTGGACCGAGTAAGAAGGAAAATCCAACACCTAACATCAACATAGGCAACATAAAGGCAAACGCTGCCATCATTCCAGTACTCGGACCGAATTGCTGACCAGCCACAGTGAGTGCTGCAGACAAAACGAGTATGGACAGGGCCAAAATCGTTGTAGGACGATTACCGAGTTTGCGAATGATCAGGGGTGCAGTAAAACAGGCCACGATATTAAACACGGCATTGAAACCGAATAGGCCACTAAACATGAGCTCAGAAAGCCCTAAATGCCCAATCAACCATACTGGCGCATACGACACGTAACACAAAATCGCGGCCATCGCTGACATACAAGCAAAGGCATAAAACAAAAAATGAGCGTTACCCAGTACAGGCTTATATCGACCCCAACGGTAAAGTGGGCCAGTGGTGACCGTATTGGCAGGTCGAGTCTCAGGTAAGCGATAACCGACAACAAGCATCATCAACATGGCATATAACGTCATGAAGACGAAGGTTGAGCGCCAACCAAATTGCATTGCTAATAAGCCGCCTAAGGTCGGTGCTAATGCGGGAATAACGCAAATAGCGCCATTTAAGTAACTGTAAATCTTAGCGCCTTCCTTTTGATCGTAGCAGTCACGTACGGCGCTGAACACCACAATAGAAGTCGAACAGGCAGCCAAACCTTGCAGCAAACGGGCAATCTGTAACCAATGGAACTCGATAGCCGCAGCGGCTAAAAGGCTGCTCGCACCGTAGAGTAAGACCCCAAAGATTGCCACAGGACGGCGGCCATAACGGTCGGCTAATGGCCCGATCAACACTTGGCCTAAGCCCATGGCGAATAAAAATAATACGATCGTAGATTGCACATCACTGGCAGATACGGCGAATTCTGCCGCCATAGTTGGCATTGAAGGTAAGTAAATATCAATTGCTAATGGGCTGAGAAGCACCATAGACATCAGGATAGGTAATAGATTGCGCCGCATAAATAATCTCAGTTGATCAGTAAAAGGTATTTCAGTGGGCGCTATTTTAATTAACTCAAGGTATGAACAGAAATGGTATAATTTCCAAAGTAAATTTCCTCTGAGGAATATCTGTGAATATCGACAACTTAGCCAGAATCGATCTTAACTTGCTGGTCATACTCAAAGTTCTGCTAGAAGAGCAAAGCGTGACTCGCGCCGCCAGCCGATTACATATAAGCCAGTCAGCCCTCAGTAAGAGCTTAAATCGGCTCAGAGAAACCTTAGATGATCCCCTATTTCAGCGCACGGCCCACGGCTTAAAACCGACGGCGCACGCCCTAATTCTTGGGCAAAAACTGCCGAATATTTTGCAAGACTTATATCAACTCACCCAGCCTCCGACCTTCAATCCCGCCAGTAGCAATCGACAATTCTCCTTTGCCATGGTGGAAAGCGCCTATGAAACCTTAATCCCGTATTTTATTGGCCCTATGCTGACCACGGCGCCCAACGTCAAACTTGACTCCTATGTCTGGACCGAAAAATCGATGCAGGATTTACAACAAGGGCAAATTGACTTTGGTATTTCAGGGCGGGACTTGCATCCATTGTCCGATTTTCAGGTGGATCGCCTGCCCGAAGGGATTGCCTATCAAACACTGTTTACCGATCAACAAGTGTGTTTAGTCCGTGAAGACCACCCGCTGATGGCGGCGCTCACTTCAGGCCAATGGAATCTCCCACTCTACCTCGACATGGCCCATGTGCAGGTTCGCTGTGAAGGCAGCGATTGGTGGGCACTGGATTACTTTCTTGCCGATCTCGGCCATCGACGCCGGATCAGTACGACAGTACCCGACTTTTACGGTGCCGCCAGTGTGTGCGCCCACAGCGATTTAATCTTCACTCTGCCCTCAAGCTTTGCAAGGCACGCCTGCCAGCTCTATCCGCTTAAACTACTGCCCTTACCCTTCGAATTTATGCCCATGGCCTATGTGTTGTTATGGCATCAAAGAAATGATGAAGATCAAGGGCATAAATGGATTAGAGAAACGATTTGTCAGAGTGTCGCTAAGCTATTTACTCCCGCAGAAATGCTTTAATACCAAATCTCCACTAATAAAAAGCCCGATAAAGCAAAGGCGTTATCGGGCTCTTATCAAAGTAAAGCGCTACAAATAGTGGCTACAGAATAAAGGTCGCGACCTGTGCATTAAGATCGTTAGCGCGGGCTTTTAAGTCTCGCGCCTGTGCCAAATCAGCCATGGCCGAGGCGGTAATCTCATCGGTCACATCTTTAATCGCAACCGTATTTTGGGTGATTTCACCCGTCACTTGAGTCTGCTCTTCCGCTGCAGTCGCAATTTGGCCTGCCATATCTGAAATCACGTTGACCGCTTGTGTAATCTCTTCAAGGGCTTTTGCCGCTGCATTCGCATCTTCAACACTGTGACCCGCTAATGCTTGGCTGCTTTCCATCAAGCTGACGGCTCTGGCGGTTGTGCGTTGCAGTGTTTCAATCGTGGTATGCACTTCTTGAGTCGAATCTTGAGTACGGCGCGATAGCACGCGCACTTCATCCGCGACCACGGCAAAACCACGGCCCTGCTCACCAGCACGCGCCGCTTCAATAGCCGCGTTAAGCGCTAATAAGTTGGTTTGCTCTGCAATCCCTTGAATCGTTGCTAGAATGCTTGAAATTGATTGAGCATGACGGCTCAAATCCCCAATGACATCGGTCGCTTGAGTGACTTCATCGGCCAACGAATTAATCGAGTTACGGGTTTTATTGACTAACTCTTTACCCTGTAAACTGCTGGCTGCAGATTGTTGAGCGGCCGTCGCCGTGTTTTCAGCATTGGCCGCAATCTCATTGGTCGCACTCGCCATTTCAGTTACTGCGGTCGCGACCATAGCCACTTCCTGTTGCTGACGTTGCAGTTCAGCCACCGAGGTTTGCGTGGTGGTAAGACTACGTTCAGCATCAGCATCTAATTCATTCGCTAACTGACGGATATGACTGATCAACTGATGTTGACTACCGACAAAACGGTTAAAGCTGTCGGCAAGTACGCCCACTTCATCTTGAGTATCGACAGAAATACGCTGAGTTAAATCACCGTTACCATCGGCGATACGCGCCAGTGCCTGCGATACTCGGCTCAACGGGCCCAGTAACATGCCAACTAACCAAGAAATCGCTAACACACTCAAGAGCAATACGAGTGCCGATAGCCCCAGCTGAGTAAGTAACAGGCTCGTGAGTGGCGCTTCTAGCGTTTCCTTATCAAGCACTAACACTAATTCCCAATCTGTATTAGGAATATCAACGCTCCAAACTAACTTGTCGCGTCCTTCATTTTCAAAATACATAGGTAACAGAGTACCAGATGCACGACTCTGTTCAGGCAAGTTACGATTCAGCTCATTGTCGATATCACCTATAGGTTTCATCGTCTTAGCTTGATCTTTATAAGCGATAACCGTGCCGTCTTTGTGCATCATGATGGCATAACCGTTGGCCGGTAACTTCATCCGATTAACACCGTCCACTAGGCTGGCGATAGATAAGTCACCACCGACAACACCTTGCGCGGTAGGCTGCGCCATAGTCACAACCAGAATGTTATATGCCACATCCACGTATGGTTTTGTCAAAATAAGACCGCGCTCACTGGTGGCTTGTTGATACCAAGGGCGGCTACGGGGATCATAGCCCGTTCGGTCTATACTCGGATCAGAATCCAGCATTTGCCCCGCTTGGCTCCCAAAATAAGTTAACTGGAAACGGCCCGACGCTTGTGCTTGTTGTAATGTATTTAGGCTATCACCCTCAACTTTACTCGCCAGTGCCCCCATAATATCTTGGCGGCCAGCCAACCATTCTTGAATACGCTCTGCCTGCTGCTCACCTAAGCGTTGCACTTGTTCTAGGCTGTTTTGTAACAGCTGGGACTTTTGGCTGGAATAACTTTGCCATGACAACAAACCAATCACTAGTGAAAGGGCTACCACGACGGAGAACAGAATTTTTTGCTTGAGCGAATATGAGTTCATGTTGGCGTCTAATTTATTAACAAAGCAGTGAAATAAGAGGGTGTCTGAGCGAGTTGAACAAACATTTACATCCAATGTAATAAGGCGGCTAACTGAGTTAAAACTGCAGCTTAATCTGAACTGAATTTTCTCATACTCTGTACAGTTCGCAAAGAAGTTGCTCAGATTTACATCAAAAAGATTCTTGTTAAAACATATAATTAACCGACTGTTATTCGATGAACAACATGGGCGACCTTGAGATCACATCTCAAGATGATACGTAACAGCTCAATAGCATCAGAGGTAAAATAAAGTAAATTAATCAAGATTAACGTGACCTAGACACACTCGCTATTGCACACTAAATGTCCACTGCCTATCGAGGAGTTCTTATGATTTATCACCAGTTCCAACAGAGCCCGCTGCAGACCCGAATTTCTGGCCCACGGGCTTGGTTAGCCATGGCGCTTAGCGTTAGTCTGATCTGTTTATCGCTATTTTTATTGCCCTTCGTGCTTTTATTTGGCGCTATTGCGCTCGGTTGTTTAGTCCTGTTTAGCCGTTTTTACATAGCACGTCAGTTGGCTAAATTTAATCAAGCACAGGCAAACGCCAAGCAACATGCCCATGCTGCAGAAGAGCCACAGAGCCAAGTTTATGGTTCAGAGACAATTGTTAGGGAAACGAATGCAACGCGCTATCAAGGGCGAACTTTTGAGCATAAAGAGGATGAACACTAGCAGCGATAGCATACTCCCCTTAAGCGAGTAATGTCTGTGCGCGATTAAGGCTATGAATTTCCGCGGGATCTTGAGTGACTTTAAGTACATTTTCAATCTGTAATGCAAGAGAACGCCAAAGAGGCTCGATAATATCAGCCTCTTTTTTATTGGCATGTTGTCGCGCCAGCTTCAGCAAAGCGGCGGCTCCCACAACATCAACTCGCCCTAACATACCGTCGGCCAATGCCATACTCAGCTCGATCATCGCAGGCACACTGTGACCATATTTGATCACTTGACGCAGATAATCCTCAGCCTGAGTCAAATCACTCCCAAAGGCATTATCGTCATTGAGCATATGCTGTGCCCGCGTCAGCATAGCATCGAGTTGCCCTTGCTCGGCAGCTTCTGCCATCCAATACTCGCTGGCAATCATATCTCGAGTACAACCCTCACCATTGGCGAGCATTAATGCCAAATGATACTGGGCGTGGGGATAACCCGCTTGTGCGGCTTTACTTATAAAATGATAGGCTTGGGTTATATTTTTTTGCTGATAATGCAGCACCCCCAAGTTCGCCATCGCTTCGGTTTGCTCACCCTCCGCTGCGCGCTGTAAGTATTGCTGCGCTAACTTGCTATCGGGTTGAAACGACTCACTGCCGACAAGATAAAAATATCCCAATAACGCCATCGCATTAACGACACCCGCCTCGGCCGCCGTCGCAATAAGCTGCTCACCTTTCGCCACCTCTGGCACACCTTGATAACCGTGGATCAAGGCCACACCGTGCTCATGTAACGCTTCCATATGCCGAGGCGCCGCAAGGGCAAACCAATAGGCGGCACGGGCAAAACTGTCAGCGGCGCTAATATGGGAAGTAAGAGGTGAAACGCCAGAAGATTCTGGATTAGATGTGGCTTCAGCTGAAGTGGCAAACTCTTGATCTTGTTGCAGCTCTTGCTCTTTCAGTATCAGGGCCTTGGTCTTAAAGGATATTCCCACTAGATACTGGGCTTCGGCGTCATCTTCCATTACAGCGCGGTAGCATAAATCCTTCGCGGTCATGGCATCAGACGCTTCATAACGATAATCAGGTGCGACTTGGCCTTTAACCTTGGGATACAAGTGCTCGACTAGCGCCAAAACATCTTTAATAGATTTTTGCGCCAGCGCGAGCAATTGCGCTTGAGTCAGGTGATATTTTTCAGGATGGGCGCCGCGGTTACCGTCGGCCCGCAATCGATGCAGGGCGCGGGTCGTCTTAACATCAATAACACGCTGCTGATTTAGTTGCTCGATCCTGTCGTATAGATTCGGACTCGAGAACGCGATTTGCTTATCTTGTCCCAGTAACTCAGTAAGCTTGTGGGTAAAGCTGCGAATGTGCAGTAGCGACTGAGTCGGCACATCCTGCACATAGCTTTTCGCTTTGAGATAGTCATCACTCAAGGAAGCCGAAAAATCTTGGATAAACTCACTATCCTTAATGACTGTTTTCGTCCCCATGAGTGATTCCTTCAGGCTGAATTGAGTTTACATTACTCGACGCTTGGTTTTTTCGACACCATATATAAACGGAACAAAGCCACGTTAACGAATAAACCAATGAAAGACATAAAGGTATCCGATAGCATTTGCAGCGGTAATCCGCCCATAGCGGCGGCACCTGACAGCAGATTACCCACCACAGAAAGAGGCAGATATAGCATTAATAGTGCAATAGTTTTCAACACGATAGGGCCACTAAAGCTAAAACTGCCCTTGATGGCTTCCAGCGGTGTTAAACGCTCAACCACGACCATAAAGTTCACATAGGCCAAACGGGCGAAGAGATAAAAGCTAATAACCAACCCCACCAGCCACACAGGACCAAAGGCAGCAAACAGCATCACTGGCGCTAAAATCGCTAAACCAGAAAACACCCCAGCTAATAATAGTGGTGGAACGAAAGGTAAACTGGCCTTCAGCACCATGCCGGCAGAAGGACTATGCCCTTGAGAACGCAGTTCTAAAAACAGTGTCAGGGCGGCGATTAATACCGAAAAGGTGAGCAGTAACAGCATCATGGCGACCATGTGTGGTGCGCCAAACTGTGGATTTTCAAGATCGACTTTACTCATCTCTACGCCAAGCCACAACTGGATCCCTACTTGGATCAAAAGTAATGGAATCGTCAGCATAGCGAGTTGCGCCAGATGATTACGGAAGAAGTTATAGGCTTCTGACAAAATTGCGGACAGTGACATGCGACTTTCCAAATAATTGAAATGAATTAACACTTAGAATTGCGCTAAGGATACCGAAAATCCCGAAGCAATGCACAGCAGAAATCACCAGTGTGAATCGTAAATCACAGAAAACTACTGCAACAAAAGTTGCAAACCCGCTAAACTGTCCCGCGAACACATGCGCAAACCATCAAAGGACGCTTCCATATGAAACACACTCTTACCCTCTCGATCTTCCTCGGCACTTGTATTTTAGCGGCGCCAGCCAGTGCAGGATGGTTAGATAACTTGGCCGGAACTCAAGCCAAAACTGAAAAAGCGGCCACGACGGCGACAGCAACTCAGTCAAATGATTTGGTTGGCAGCGTCATGTCACAATTAGGTTTAAACCAAACTCAAGCCGAAGGTGGCTTAGGCAGTTTATTAGGCTTAGCGCAATCAAGCCTAGGGACAACCGACTATTCAAAACTGGCTGCCAGCATTCCTAATGCCGATAGCTTGTTAGCGGCAGCACCTAAATTGGACTCAACATCAGGCGTTTCTGGCTTGTTATCCAAGGCGGGTAATTTAGGCTCATCACTGCAAGGCAGTGCTATGGTGTTAGACGCCTTTGAAAAATTGGGTATTTCTAAAGATCTGGCGATGCCAATGATCAACATAGCTAAGTCTTACTTAGAAACCAATGGCACTGAAGGCACCTCTGACTTACTGATGAAAGGTCTGAACTCGCTACTGTAATCCCGTTTTATCTCACCCTAAGCAACTCAGTGCTTAGGGTGAACTTTCGCCCCTCAATCGACTCTACCTTATATTCCCCCCAACATGAGAACCGCCAAATATGATTGCGAAGTTAAGACGATTCTTTGAAGCACATACGCAAGCAGTCTCCCCTGAAGACAAGGCGCATCAACTTAAACTCGCCGCAGCGAGCATGTTGCTTGAAGTGGTGTTTGCCGATGATACCTTAACGGCTGAGGAAGAAGCCTTATTGCCTAAGCTACTGACAGAGACGCTATCAATGTCAGAAGCTGACGCTAAATCACTGATTAATGAGGCTAAAAACGTGCAAGGTAGCGCGACCTCACTGTTTGAATTTACCTCAGCCATTAACGCTGAATTTAGCCTAGCGCAAAAGCAGCAATTATTGCTCGCGATGTGGCAACTGGCCTATGCCGATGGACAGTTATCCCAATATGAAGACCAAATCATTCGTCGCACCGCTGATTTGCTGTACCTCAAACACAGTGAGTTAATTCAAATGCGCAATCTTGCCATCGCCGCCAATCGACATACTGATCAAGCGCCTCAGTAATTCCACGGTTAAATCAAAGTACCAATCGATTAATCCGTCGCATAAAAAAGCGTGAATGCAAAACGCTATCTCGTTTCACATTCACGCTATAGTCTCAAGACTCTATTGATATCGCCTTTGACTAAAAATGATTTGTCCTGCCGCGCGATTGACTTAAACCCAACTCACTTAAACCCTAAGCTAAGGCTCTACCGATTTCGAACCCTGAGCCGCGTAACTCAGTCAACTTAGTCCGCAATCCCCCCATCTCCATCCTTAATCCTTTCTTGGTGGCTAACTGAGATAACCAACTGGTTTTCTCATCATCCTCAATCGTGTCCCACTCATCCAACACTTTGTAAGATAGGCATAATAATGCGGCAAGTTTTGAAAATGGGTCCGAATCCTTAGGGTGATCTTGATATAAAATACCTTCTACCAGCGCTGTGGTGAATTTCCAATTTTTAGCCAGCAGTGCGCCAATATCGGGTGAGTCATATCCAAGCAACTCACGTTCAAACTCATGCTTATCTTTACCCTGAGCCACAGCTTCAGCTATTTTCGCCGCATCTTCAGGTGACACGGCCGCAATGAGTAAGTCGCCAATTCGATGCAAGATACCGCAGGTAAATGCTTCTTCAGGCATAGCACCACAACGTTTCGCCATTTCTTGGCTATAAAGGGCAATCTCAAAGGTTTGTCCCCAAAATTGGGCTAAGTCGATTCCTTCACACTTAGGAACCGCGCCAATTACAGCCGATGCAAGCACTAAGGTACGCAGGGTTTGCATCCCAAGACGCACCACGGCTTCGTCGATCGTGCCCACCTCTCGACTGCGTCCGTAGTGAGCACAGTTAGCAAGGCGTAATACCCTAGCGCTGATTAAGGGATCGTGTGCAACCTTAGTGGCAATACTTTTTACTGTCGCATTGTCGTCATTGACTGCGTCTAATAGCTCACTGATCGCCTTGGGTAACCTGGGTAATTCATCCACTCGATTGAGTAACGCAGCTGAATCCATTTTTATGCTCCTTCTATATGAATGATCAAAATATAGAACACAAGTTATCGCCTCGCTCACCGAGATACATTAAATATCAGTAATGTGCGGTCCTTCGGCAACAAAGCATGGTGGTCATCAGACTTAAGGTTTACCTCTCGATTTAACTTAATTTAATCACACGCGATTCTATCCTGCTCCGAGATCAACAAAGCGCTACGCAGGCTGACGTTAAGCTAAAGCGGAGTTGAACCCTTAACGCTAAAGGCGCAATCTTAGTTAAATTGTAAATAAATATTTCAAAAATTCAGTAAAGAGTGATATTGATAAAAGGCCATTAACTCACTGTAAGGAAGCAATATGAGCCAAAACGCACTCGTTAGCCGCACTGGTCTTATCTTAGCTAGTGCTTTAATCACCTTAGGGCTGTTCGTCTTTATGGCGCAGCTCATCAACAATCCACAAACTGTCGCAGGACAAGCCTCGGATGCGCCGCAAATCAATATACTGATGGCAGAACGCACGCCGATACCGCCAAAAGAAAAAACTAAGCCCGAACCACCAAAGCCCATTCCTGCGCGGGAGCGTGTGAGTGTCCCCGGTGAAAACAGCGAGTCGTTAACTTTTACTCCTGAGACATTCATGCCCGAAATGCCAACGCAAACCACCCTCTATACACAATCTGCGATGACAGCCGAAGCTCTGCCAGTTGTGCAAGTGTCGCCTCGTTATCCCATAGATGCGGCGCAAAGTGGTAAAGAAGGTTATGTGGTTGTGGGGTTTGATATTACGGCCGACGGCACTGTGAGTAATGTGCGGGTATTGGATGCGAACCCTAAGCGTGTTTTCGATAAGGCGGCGTTATCAGCGGTGCAGAATTGGAAGTACAAACCGAAATTTGATGCAGGCAAAGCCGTTGCGCAACTCAATCAGCAAGTGCAGTTAGACTTTAAATTAGATCAAAAAATTTAATCCGCAGACGAATCAAAACGCACAAAAAAGCCCTGCAATCTCTTTCGAATTAAAAGAGTTCAGGGCTTTTTGATTGAACTTTTTTCAGGATTACTCAGGAATCGCTAAACCTTGTTTGCGGCTGATATGGGTCTTTTGCCACCACAGAAATGGCGCCACCACTAATATCAGTACCAATACATAGGACATGCTCGCACCTAAGGCAAAACCTAACGCCAAGCAAAATGCACAACCCAGCGCCACCAGCGGCCAATTATGGCGCGGTAATAACTTCGCGGCCGCTAACATTGCCATCAAATAGATCACTACAAATACGCCGTTGCTCCATGCAATAAGGTGTTCTAACTCTTGTCCAGTAAGATAAGTCAGCACTATCACGCTCGCCATCACAGATAACAGTGCAGCCAGCGCGCGAATAGGTACGCCGTGGGCATTCTTCACCGCAAAAAAGCGCGGCAAAATGCCTTCACAACTAAAGCTCCACACTAAACGTGCCGCACTGGCCGAATACACGTTCACGGTTGCCAATCCACTTGCAATCCCCAACACGCCAATCACTTGCGCGCCGTAACCACCAAGCAACTGATCAAACACGCCGATCATAGCGACGCTTTTATCCGTCGGCACTAACAGTAGCAATAGTGTACAAGCCACATAAATGACGCCCACCAGCACAGTACCCATCATCATAGCGGGGATCATATCCTGCTGCGGACGACGAAAATCATCGGCCAGATGGGTCATCGCTTCTATACCCAAGAAACTCCAAAAAGCGATGCCAGCGGCAATCATCACGGTTGGCATTTCAGGCATACCATGGCTGGCGAGTGTTGTCAGGTGCCCGGGCTGAAAACTGCTTGCGCCAAATAAGAGGACAACGACGGCCACTATGCACAGCGTTAAGCCAAATTGCAGCTTGGCCGACACTTGAATGCCCCTTAAATTAATCAGGAACAGGCCAAAAATCACTAATACTTCAACACCGACCTTGGACCAACCCGATATCGGCATTAAGGCATTCACAAACTGAAAGGTCATCAAAATCGCGGCGGGGGCGCCCATGGGCACAACCAGTAAAAAGATAAGTCCAATTGTTCGACCAGCGGTGCGACCAAAGGCTTTTTCGACAAAGTAAGCGGGGCCAGCGGCATGGGGAAATACACTCGCTAAACGACCAAAGACCAGCGCCACAGGAATAATGGCTAAGGTGAGCAATATCCATGCGACTAGCGCGCCAGATTGCGCTTTTTCAATTGTCATCTGAGGCAAAATAAACACCCCAGTACCGAGCAAAGTGGTCGCCATTAGACCCGCACCTTGCCAACGACCTATAGTTCCGCTATTTGAATTCATCTGTTAATATTCTGTGGTATTTGAGCTGTCAGTATAGTGAGATTTTGCCCCACAATCTGCCGTTAATTTCAGTGTTCTCTACGTCCAATACCGGCAAAATCACGGCAAATAGCGTTATTTCCATCAAAATGACGGCCAGCTTAAGGTGTGGTGAAATTATAAGCTCAAATACTCAGTCAATTCTGTTGCCATTCAAACCAATGCCAAAATTGCACACAGATCCAATATAGCCATTTTCACTGGAGTCACCCTTGGATAAATTCGATACCGCCATCATTCATAGTTTGCGTCAGGATGCACGCCAGAGCGTGTCGAATATTGCCGAACAAGTGAACCTTTCCCGCAGCGCGGTAGCCGAGCGGATTAAAAAACTCGAACAGACTGGGGTGATCCGTGGCTATCAAGTGCTCTTGAGTGAGTCGCAAAAAGAAGGGGTGTCGGCTTATTTCGAAATCCAGCATCAATGTCCACGTTGCGCCGACGTAGTACACGTATTCCAAGCGATCCCCGAAGTGATCACTTGCCGTGGTATTTCCGGTGATATGGATTTACTCGTGTACGTGCATGCACCCTCAATGCGCCGCCTGCATGAGATCCGTGAATATATCGACACTCACACAGATATCATCAAGATCAAAACCCATGTAGTGATGAGTGAGTGGATTAATAATTTAGGCGAGTAACTTAAATCGAGTGGCCCTAAAGCAAGAAACGCCACCCTAAGGAATAGAGGTGGCGAGGCCCATTTGGAGGCAGGGCAAAATATTGAAGTGTAAAATATGGCATCCTTGCCCAGCGACCTCCCTGTTACACAACCAACCGCGACTAGACTTACCCCTTGAGAGCTCAGCCAGCGCCGCAAGGGCCTCATCTACAATGTTTTCCTTTGACATTGTTTCCGCGATCCGTCGATTTCCTTGATTATTATCATCTTGTTCGTCTTGAATGAAGCGTTCGCACCTTAAGCGATCGTCATTTGTCCTGTGTACAGTATGAAGTTACGTAGCAATAACACCCCGATTAAGCTCAAGCAAGCCGTCCCTGCTACATAAGCCCATTTGCGTTTCGACGTCGTAGTCATAAACAGGTTCATCGCTAACGGGCCTGATAAACCGAGTCCGATAATCCCTACCCAGAAAATCCAGCCCCAGAAGCCATAACCTAAAGCATTAAAGGCGGCAATTTTACTCTGTCCACCTGTTAGTACTAAGCCCATAAAGAAGGTAAAAATCAGCACGATTTCGACTAAAATTAGTGGAATTTCAACCTTGTGGATAAAGTGCACCTCTTTGTCATTCGGTTTGCCATTCATCAACACGCCACCGAGTAAAGAAGATGCCGCGCCGGAAGACAGCCCAGATGCCAAGAACAGTAAAGGCAGCACAGGATTTTTCAGCATGGGATAACCAGGTAACGCCGATAACAAGAAGCCGGTATACGCGCCCAATGCTAAGGATAGAATCACCAGTAATCCCGTGATCGTCGCCTCAAACCGAGCTAGCAAAGCCGTCAGCTTAAGGACGATAGGGAAACGCGATTCACACCAAGCATCGACAGGTTTGCGGAAAGTTAACCCAATCCACATAAACATAAACACTTGGTAAATCAGCAGAATCAGTACGCCCATCGACATCACAGATTTAGGATTGTAGAACACCAAAATCTTCCAGAAATCGAGGGGTTTAGTTAAATCTGCGACCAATATGCCTAAGCCCGCCATTACGGCGACTGGGGCGACAATACAGGCGGCACGTATAAAACCAGACTGATAGGCGTTTTGCTTCAAAACAAAATGTTTCAACAGTACGGCAAAGAACATAGCCCCTGCTGATACACCCGCTAAAAACAGGTAAATTGCAATCGGCCAATGCCAGACTAAGGTATCAAAATGTAGGGCACTCATAGTATCACCTCCCCGGATTTTGCCAGGATACGGAACAACTTAGGTCGCGTTCCGAGGGCGACTTTCGCGCGTTGAGTTGGATTAGCACGCAGCACTTGTACTAACTCGGACGTCGGATCTTTTAAATTACCGAACACTAACGCCTTAGTTGGACAAGCCTCAACGCAGGCAGGCTGTTTACCTTGCGCAAGATTCGTCTCACGGCAGAAATCACACTTATCCGCCGCGTGGGTGACTGGATTAATAAAACGAATTTTGTAAGGGCAAGCCGCAATACAATATTGGCAGCCGACACATTTCCACGCATTGACTGACACTATGCCGGTTTCTTTATCAATAAAGGCAGCCCCCGTTGGGCAGACGTTGACACAAGGTGCATCTTCACAATGCTGGCAAGAAACACGGCTAAAGTGATAATACTCATTCGGATACTCACCGAACGGTCCAGTTTGCTCAATCCTGACCCGTGAAACCCCTTCTGGCACTTGATTGGTTTCACGACATGCCACTTCACATGCGCGGCAACCAATACACTTAGCTTCATCATGAATCATCGCATATTTAATATCTGACTCTGCTTTAACACTATCAGATGCATTCACTGTGGCGAGCAGTGATGCGCCCGTAGCGCCAGCAAATAAGGCACATGTGCCTTTTAGAAATCTTCTTTTTGAATTTTCCATAACCTACCCCTACTGGCCACTATGGCAATTGCGGCACAGCTCACTGCGAACTTTTGGCGTCATATCCGCCATAGGTTCGGTTGGGCTATGTAATTTATGACAGGCGGCACAGGGCACTTTTTGTGCATGCACATTATGCGTCCACTCGGTTTCACCCAGTTTTCGCTGTGTATGGCACTTGTGACAAACGGCGAGCTGAGTATCAAGCTCCGAGCCATCTTTCAGACCAAACACCACGATATCATTCGGCTTTTTAGGGTGGTCGCCTTTTTCGCCATGACAGGTTGAACAGGTCATTTTCATCGCATCTTGGCCGTGATGCCCTAACATTTGACCGTTACGTTTGTGACACTTCATACAACTCATGTCACTGTTAATTTGAAGGGCCGACTCGGCACTTGTCGCACCAAAGCTTAAAAGCAATGCAATTGCACCCAAGCGAATCGACCACAGCCATTGTCTTTTGGACATAGGGAGTCCTCACATTTATTTGGGGAAGGAAGAAGAGGAGTGTCAGGGTTCGGAGTTACCCGAACCCGACGGTCGGATCAGACGGCTAACGCTTGCTTTAGGCTTTGTGTATCCCACTGTTTATGTTGGTTCATTTCAATAAAGTTGATATTGAACTTACTAAACAGCTTTTTCATTGGCGAGTTGTGTTCTTTACCAAAATCACTGATCACCATTTTCACTTCAGATGAGTCATGATCTATTAACACATAGTCTAGTCGGCACTCGTGATTTAAATCAGCATCATGCTGGTCCATTTCAAATACAGTGTCTAGCGGGACATTACAACAAACATCGTATTTGCCTTCCACTACGGTTTTTAAAGATTTAAAAAAGTTAAAACTTTGTTTATCGAACAGTACTGGTTTAAGTTTCATTTCATGATGTTCTGCCTCATCTGGGCCCGCTTTAAAAAACTTAATGCAGGTCATGACGAACATGACAAAAACAAATGGCACTGCTACAAACAGCACGAAATACATAAACGCATAGCTGAGAATGACTGAAGTATTCATAACGCCTCCAATAACCTATTTATTTTTTGTTATCTCTTTTAACGCAACTTTAGTATTAACGTGAAGCGTTTTATTTTTTTTGACCAAGATCACATTTAACAATGGCAATTTAATAATAAACAACAAGTTAAGAATTCGATCTCATTACCATTTAGCGCAAATCTTGAATGTAAAAATAGATAATTGATAATCGCCAATGTGAAATTCAATTAAATGAATTTCACCTTTTAAAATTCCAAATTTATCTTTATCACATTTTTAAATATAAAAAACATTAAATCTAAAAACGACACTAGCAGACTGCGATATTATAGTTTTGAAGTTGAGATATGTTTCACATTAAATTTATTTAATGACGCCATAATTAATCGTTCTTTAAAGTATTTGCTCGATAAGAGGGATATAAAAAATGCACATTAGTAACATGGATGGCCTGGATATTCTGAGTTTGAAAATACTCGTTTCATTATATGAGAACAAGTCTGCAACTTATGTATCTAAGGCCCTTGATATTCCGGCTCCTAAAATAAGTCGTAGCCTTAAAAATCTACGGGAAATTTTTGGTGATGAACTTTTCATTCGTCGTAAATACGGACTATTCCCTAATGAGTTTGCGACCCATTTATATCCAATCGCGAAAGAAGCCATTGAATGTACTGATAAGTTTCATAAGGCCAGAGCCGCAAATGCTAACTTAGTAAAGACGCATATAGAAATTGCAGCTCCCGGCTTAATTGCTTACGCTTTTCCGAAAGCATTAATGCAAGCCATTAAAGATGAACAGAAGCTGATGCACATTAATATCACGCCTTGGTCTATGCACACGACCCAAGATATTGTTAACGGCGATACTACACTGGGCATTTGCTGTAATAAAAGTACGGCAGATGTGGCCGCCTTTGGTGATAAACTCCTGACGACCACTTTGCAACGCATGGATAAGGTTTACCTTATTGCGAGCCGTAATCATCCTATTTTCAAACGAGAAATTACTTTAGAGACGATTGCAGAATATCCCTACGTCAATACCGACCTCGGTAATCCCAGCTCTAAGCTCAGTCCTTACCAAGAGTTTTGCCTGAAGAGCAACATTAAACTCAATACTGAAATTACCATTACCAGTATTTCAAGTTTGTTTGAATACCTAGGTGAAAGTCAGGCGCTGTCGTTATTACCCTACCGCGTGGTTTACGAGATGGTGAGTGATGTGGCTGAGCTGCACACATGCCAACTGTCACAACACGAAGCCGAACGTTTATATGCTCATACTGAAGCGCCAACCATTTTCTTAGTGCAAAAAAATCAGCCAAGCAAAGTGAGTGATGATTTAGTGTGGCTAAGTGGGCAAATTAAAAAGATTGTTGACCATATTATTTAGCCCAAAGCCGCTTACGCAACGCTTAGATTAGCCACTGTACAGAGGTGATAGGCATCCCCTGCCTTAGCTTAGGCTCCACCTCAGCTCCCACACAAACCCGCCGAGAATTGTTAAGCCAAGCATACATCTTGGAGCATAAACACGTTACACTAAGCCCATCTTTATCCTAATAGATTCAGCTATGCGGACCGAAAATACAGCCACTCTTAATCTTATTTGGGGCGCACTTATTCTTGAGGAGTTAGCACGTCTTGGTGTGCAACATGTGTGTATGGCACCGGGCTCGCGCTCGACGCCGTTAACCCTCGCCGCCGCCCAGCAAACTAAACTCCAGCGTCACCTGCATTTTGACGAACGTGGACTCGGCTTTATGGCCTTAGGTCTGGCAAAAGCCAGCCGCGCACCGGTCGCTATCATCACCACCTCGGGCACCGCCGTCGCCAACTTGTATCCTGCGATTGTTGAAGCTTGGCTAACCCATGTGCCTTTGATCGTCTTAAGCGGCGATCGTCCGCCGGAATTACTCGGCTGCGGTGCCAATCAAGCCATAGTCCAACCGGGGATTTTTGCGAATTACGCCACCCAAGTTAATTTGCCAACGCCGGACATGCATATCGCACCGCAGGCATTGCTCACCACAGTGGATGAAGCAGTGGCGAATCAAACTCGTCCGGTGCACATCAACTGCATGTACCGTGAGCCCTTGTATCCGAGTGAACTCGGTGGCGCGATTCTCGATGCCGAATCACCCTACCTCAAACCATTGCAAACTTGGCTGCAGCTCGCCCGCCCATATACCCAATATGGTAAGTGCAAACAACTGAGCAGCCCCAGTGACGATGCCATCATGCGGTTCGTCCACGGTAAAGGCGTGATCGTTGTCGGCACTCTCACGCCTGAGCAAGATCCACAGCAGCTTATCGCGTTATCGCAAAAAATTGGCTGGCCTTTGCTTACCGATGCCCAGTCGCAACTGCGCCAACATCCCGCGGCAATAGGCAACATCGACCAACTGCTGCAACATCCAAGGGCACGCAATCTATTACAGGAAGCGGATCGCGTACTCGTATTTGGCGGCCGTTTATTATCAAAACGGGTGATAGGCTATCTCGCCGAGCAAAATTGGCATAGCTATTGGCAGGTGTTACCAGAACAAGACAGGCTTGACCCGAGCCACAATGCGAAGCACATTTGGCATGCCAATGCAGAGCAGTTTGCGGCCTTGAACTGGTATCGTTCATCCTCGGCAAACTGGGCGAATACCTTAATCACCTATAACGATGAATTGCATAACTTATTTGTGCGCAATATAGATCAAGGGGAATTTGGTGAAGCGCAGGTGATACGCGCTATCGCCAACACTCGTCCCTTAGAACAGCAGCTTTTTATCGGCAACAGCCTGCCTGTACGCTTGTACGACATGTACGCCCCTGTCAGTTGCTGCACAGCGACCACTTATACCAACCGTGGCGCCTCTGGTATTGACGGCTTGCTCGCCACCGCTTGCGGCATTGCGGCCCACGAAGGCAAACCCACCAGTTTGATCATCGGTGATTTATCGCAATTGCACGATCTTAACTCGCTGGCCATCGCCAAAGGCTTAAGCAGCCCGCTGGTGATCGTGATCCTCAATAACGATGGTGGCAATATTTTTAACTTATTACCGGTTCCCAATGAACAAGTCCGCAGTGATTATTATCGACTCAGCCACGGCTTAGAATTTGGCTACGCCGCAGCCATGTTTAATTTGCCCTATAATCAAGTGGATAATTTAGCCGATTTTCAAGATAGTTATAATGAAGCGCTGGATTTTCAGGGGGCTTCGATCATTGAAGTCAATGTGAGCCAAAACCAAGCCAGCGACCAAATCGCCGCGCTCAACCTTTGGGTGAAACAAAGCTAATGCCAACCATGGCCCGTTACGGCGATCCTTCACTACCGACCTTAGTGCTACTGCATGGCTTTTTGGGTACTAAGGCCGACTGGTTGCCGTTCATGCCTGCGCTAAGCCAGCACTTCCATTGTATTTGCTTAGATCTGCCGGGCCATGGAGATAATCAAGCTGAAGGGTCGACTGAAGCTAAACTCGATTTCGACTTTTGCGTCGAAAACATAATAGCGCGGCTCGATAGCCTTAATCCAAGTCCCGAACCGTTTCATCTCTACGGTTATTCCTTAGGCGGGCGAATTGCCTTGCACCTTGCAAAAGCCTATCCGCAGCGCTTGCTAAGTTTGAACCTCGAGTCTTGCCATCCGGGGCTCGCAGACCCGCAAGAAAAAACGACCAGAACCAAGAATGATGCCCAGTGGGCCGAGCGTTTATTGCATCTGGCTAGCAAAGATTTTTTAAACTTGTGGTATCAGCAGCCCGTGTTTGCCGACATGACTGCGACCAAACGTAAAGCCTTAATTGAGCAGAGATCTGCCGTCTTAGATCGGCATCCTAAGCAGCTGCTTAAAGAGATATTCTTAGCCACTTCACTTGCGCGCCAAGCATCGATGTGGGATGTGCCTTCGCAGCTTGCCTGTGAATGCCATTTCTTTGCGGGCAGCCAAGATGCCAAGTTTCACGCCCTCGCCCAAGAGTGGCAATTACACGCACCTATTCTAGTCCACAGTATTAGCGACGCCGGACACAACATACACCAAGCAGCTCCCGAGGCATTAATCACAAAAATAGTTAAGCTGCTTGGGTAAATAACAGAATTAAAATGTAGGAAATATATGATCTTAACTTCGCTTAACCTGTATCAATATCGGCTACCGCTCGATGTATTATTGCCCGTAGGCAAGCAACGCATCGACCACAGGGCTGGATTAGTATTGCAAGCCTGCGCCAGCGCTAATGTTGGTGGCGAATACAGACAAGTCGAAGTTGAAATCGCCCCACTCTCTGGCATAGATATCGATGAACAAGTCTTAGTGGGATTTAGCCGCGAAACACTGGCTCAAGTGCAAACGGCGTTAACTGAGTTATTACCCCTACTCTGCGGTCTGCATATCGATACCCTGCTGGATTACGCCGAGCAAAGTCCTTACCCTTCCTTGGCCTTTGGTTTAAGTCTGTTGCATGCCAAGTTAATGGGTAAGCTCGATGCTATCCGCCCACAAACTGCCACAGTCCCTTTGATTTATCATCCAACGGATGCGGGCAAAGACTTGCTCGATAACAAAGTTGCGGCGCTCGGCATGCATGTTCAGTCGGTGAAAGTTAAAGTCGCGCAGACCTCAATCGAAGACGAACTGAGCCTGATTTATGGCATTTTACGCACCCGCCCCGATCTCAAGCTACGTTTAGACGCAAACCGAGGGTTTACACTGGAACAAGCCATCGAATTTGCCGCTTGTTTGCCCCTAGACACCATCGAATACATAGAGGAACCTTGCCAGAATCCACAGGATAATCTGGAATTTTATCAAGCGATTGGCATGCCCTACGCCCTCGATGAATCGCTTAACGATCCCGATTATCAGTTTGCAATGCAAAATGGACTGACTGCGCTTGTCATCAAACCTATGCTGCTCGGCAGTATTGAAAAGCTAGCTAACTTAATCGAGACGGCGCAAAGCTATGGCGTGCGTTGCATTATCAGTTCGAGTCTTGAAAGCAGTTTAGGCATTAGCGATCTGGCCCATTTAGCCGCGATTCTCACGCCCGATGAAATCCCAGGACTCGATACCCTCAGCGCCTTTAGCCAAGATTTAGTCGTGTCATCGGGTAAAAAACACTGCCTCTCACTGGCGCAACTTGAGCCCGTTGCACAACACGCCATTGATTCAACGCAGCAAAGTGATTTGGGTGCAGCCAAGCGTGAGGAAAACTAGTTGCCTGACAACCGCCTATCACAGTCGCTAGCATTGTCACCCGTGCACCAAGCCGCGCTGGCGTTTCCACAGCAGACGGCCATC
This sequence comes from Shewanella vaxholmensis, assembly GCF_031932135.1. NCBI lineage: Bacteria > Pseudomonadati > Pseudomonadota > Gammaproteobacteria > Alteromonadales > Shewanellaceae > Shewanella > Shewanella vaxholmensis. The sequence continues at coordinate 203,438 of NZ_JAUOEV010000004.1, read as the reverse complement.
AAGTTGGCGGGACAAGACATTCGTTACTCTGAGCTTAGTCAACGCGTTATCGCACTGGCTCAGCAGCTAAGAGCAGCAGGCATCGCAGAGGGTGAGCCACTCGCCTGCATTTCATTGAATAATCTCGAGATGATTTGCCTCTATTGGGCCTGCATCGATATCGGGGCGATCTTTTTTCCTATCTCACCTCGTTTTCCTCTCGCGCAGATCCAAGGTTTAATCGATGAACATCAGATCCGCTATGTTTGGCGTGCTGAGATTTCTGATCTGCAGAATTGCAGCCAATTAGCCTTAGATTTTAATCGCCTCAGCAACGAGCTAGCTCAGCCTGTCGATATTACCCGCCCTGCCAATGTGATTTTAACGTCGGGTTCTAGCGGTTTTCCAAAAGCGGCGGTCCATTGCTTAGCCAACCATATTGCCAATGCCGAAGGGGCCCGCAGCTTAATCCCGCTCGAACAAGGTGGTGCTTGGCTGCTCTCCTTGCCATTATTCCATATTGGCGGTCTAGCGATATTGAACCGCTGTGCCTTAGTCGGTGCCACTGTTGTTATGCCAGACCAAGCGCTAAGTCTTAGTCAGCAAATTGACCAAGATAAGCTGACCCACCTCTCTTTGGTGCCAGCACAACTGAGCAAGTTATTAGCCGACACAAGCAGCAAACTTGAAAGCATCAAAGGCTTATTACTGGGTGGCGGCGCAGTCTCGATAGACTTACTCGCCGAGCTTAAGCTACGCAATATCGCCAGTTACACGAGTTACGGCATGACAGAAATGGGCTCGCAGATCACCACAGGTCACGCTTTTAGCGACGGCAGCAGTGGCAAATTACTCCCCAAGCGTGAGCTTAAAATCGAAGATGGTGTGATTTTGGTGCGCGGCGCATGCCTGTTTATGGGCTATCTCACCGCGGATGGAATACAAAAGTGCGTTGAACAAGACGGCTGGTTTTACACCAAAGACATGGGCGAATGGGACGAAAATGGTAATCTGCGCATTCATGGCCGCGTCGATAATATGTTTATCTGCGGCGGCGAAAACATCCAGCCAGAAGAAATCGAAGCCGCGCTTAAACTGCACCCACAAATAGACGATGCAATCGTTTTCGCCATACCAGATGTACAATTTGGCAATCTCCCTGCCGCCATCATTCGCGGCAGTTTAACTCATCTCACAGAGTCGATTGCCAATGAACTCGAATTGTTCCTCGCCGACAAAATCGCCCGCTTCAAACGCCCAAGACAGTATTATGTATGGCCAGAAAATCATGAGCAGGCAGGGCTGAAAGTAAATAGAAAAGCCTTGATAGCTAATCTTGTTAAACACTGATTTATCATCAACGTCATCAAGCCAAATTTCACCCATAAAAAAACCTGCCGTAGCAGGTTTTTTTATGGCTAAATCACTGTCACCTTAAACGTGATGCGACTTAGGCTTCCATGCAAGCTTTCAGCTTGTTCATGGCATTTTTCTCAAGTTGGCGAATACGTTCAGCCGACACTTGATAAGTCTCTGCAAGTTCTTGCAGTGTGGTTTTATCGTCATCTAACCAACGGGCGCGCAGAATATGCTGGCTGCGTTCGTCTAAGGTTTTGATGGCCGATAATAAACGACCTTGGGCATTCGATTCCCAATTATCGTTTTCAATGTTTTCCGCTAAATCCGATGAATGATCTTCCAAATAATGGACTGGAGCAAAATCATGCTCCTCGTCTTGATCATTGGTTAAATCAAATGCCGGATCTTGCGCAGCCATACGTGATTCCATTTCGGTCACATCGGCCTTAGATACACCTAAATTTTCAGCCACCATAGTGACTTCTGCATCGCTAAACCAACCTAAGCGTTTTTTCGCTTTACGGATGTTAAAGAACAACTTACGTTGCGCTTTAGTGGTAGCGACTTTAACTATGCGCCAGTTTTTAAGCACATATTCATGAATTTCAGCTTTGATCCAGTGCACAGCAAAAGACACTAGACGCACGCCAACATCGGGATCGAAGCGTTTAACCGCTTTCATCAAGCCTATGTTGCCTTCTTGGATCAGGTCTGCCTGTGGCAAACCATAGCCTGAATAGCCTTTAGCAACGTGCACTACAAAACGTAAGTGCGACATAATCAGTTGCTTCGCAGCTTGTAGATCACCAGTTTCCTGTAAACGCTTGGCCAACTCATACTCAGCCTCAGCGTCCAGCATGCTGATGCTAGTCACTGAATGGATATAAGCTTCTAGACTACTGGCGCCCTGTGGGACTGTCAGTGCCATTGATTGCGTTTGAAAGGTCATTCGCTCTCCTACATTTATCAGACTACTTACGAGTGCATTCTAAGGTTCAATAACAAAATACCCTAAGAATAAGCTCACGAACTATCGGCTAATTGACAGAGTATGTCAACCTCAGCTCGTTTGCGGATACCCTTTTTACCTCGCTGAAGTAGACATTGCAAGTGAACAAAAGTTCATTCCTCAGCATTTTTTTCATCACTTTTTTTAGTTTAATCGACTGATTATTATGAAGGTTCAATCGACCGTAAATGCTGGCGTACAGACAAATACGAACCTAACCAACCTAAAAATGACGCCAGTCCAACCAATTGCAGCAGTTCAGTAAAAGTGAGCGATTTCATCTCGAGCTGACTGCCATATAAGCCCAACAGCTCGGCAAGAGCCGAATCGAGATACCACACTAATAAGTTAATGATCAGCCAAGCCAATATGCCGCCAATCACCCCGTACCAAATCCCAGTGTAGAGGAATGGACGCTGAATAAAGGCTTCGGTTGCCCCAACCAGCTTCATCACTTCGATTTCGCTGCGTCGATTCATAATCGCTAAGCGAATCGTATTGCCTATCACTAAGACCACAGCCAGCACGAGTAATGCGGCAATCGCCATCACAGTGCGTTCAAGAAGACGCACTACCGCCTGTAACCGCTCTAGCCATTCGATATCTAAACGGCCAAAGCTAATCTCAGGCTCGCGCTCTAGCTTAGTTAACAGTTCACGGGCGCCCACTGGCGTTGAGTAACGCGGTGTAGGCGTAACGGTAATGACCGCTGGCAAAGGGTTTTTATCTAAATAGGCCAAGGCCTCACCAAAACCAGATAAGCGTTGAAACTCTTCTAGGGCTTGGTTTTTATCTATGTACTGCACTTTATCCACTTCGGAATAAGTCCGAATCCGTGTCAGCAGGCTCTGAATGGTTTGCTCGCTGCGATTGTCTTCGATAAACAAAGAGATCTCCGCAGCGCTGTTCCACGAGCTGGTAATGGTCTCAGCGTTTTTAACTAACACTTGCAATGCCGCAGGCAAACTCAGGCTCACACCTAATACCGCCATCGTCATCACGGAAGACACTGGGTTGCGCCAGAGTTCTCCCATACTCGCCATCGCTTGCTGTACGTGGCGAATAAAGAACATCACAATCCGCCCAGACAGAGGTAACTTACTGCGGGTTAATTTAGCGCTGTCGCTCATTGCCCTTCACCTCTATTCGTCGGCGCACGCGTATGCACGCTAGGATGCAACTCCTGTGCGCCCAGCATACGACCCTGTTTGAGGGTGAAAGTGCGATATTTCATCCGCGCGATTAAGCCTAAATCATGAGTAGCGATTAACACGCTGGTTCCTGCATCGTTGAAGGTTTCAAACAGACGCAAAATATCCATCGATAATTTAGGATCTAAGTTACCCGTTGGTTCATCGGCGAGCAGTAAGGGCGGCTTGTTCACAATTGCGCGGGCAATGCCGACGCGTTGCTGTTCACCGCCAGACAACATAATCGGGTTATGGCGTTCTTTGCCATATAAACCCACCATGTCGAGGGCGCCGGCCACTCGCTTACGGATTTCACCGTGGGAGAAACCTTCAATCACCAGCGGCAAGGCCACATTGTCGAACACGCTTCTGTCCATCAATAAGTGATGGTTTTGGAAAATCATGCCGATATTGCGACGCAAATAAGGCACATGTTTAGGGCTCACTTTGGCGATGTCGTGGCCATTGATGGCGACACGACCGGTCGTCGCCCGCTCGATAACCGTGATTAATTTCAACAGCGTACTTTTACCCGCACCTGAGTGGCCGGTTAAAAATGCCATTTCACCTTGTTGTAGATGAAAATTCACATCTTCCAGCGCCATTTGGCCGCCAGGATAAATCTTACTGACCTGCTGAAAATCAATCATAAATTAGCTATCCGCTTTTTCTTGAGTGAACAAGGCATCGATAAATTCTTTCGAATTAAAAGTACGCAAATCATCAATTTGCTCACCCACGCCTATGTAACGGATCGGAATATTAAACTTGTCGGCAATCGCAAAGACCACGCCGCCCTTAGCCGTTCCGTCTAACTTGCTGATGGTAATACCCGTTACACCTACGGCTTCTTGGAATAATTGCGCTTGGCTAATCGCATTTTGTCCCGTGCTCGCATCTAGTGTCAGCATGACCTCATGTGGCGTATCAGGGTCGAGCTTTTTCATCACTCGCACCACTTTCTTCAATTCTTCCATCAAGTGCGCTTTGTTTTGCAGGCGACCCGCAGTGTCGGCGATCAACACATCCACTTTACGGGCCTTGGCCGCTTGCAAAGCATCAAACAACACAGAGGCACTATCGGCACCCGTATGTTGGGCAATCACAGTAATATCATTACGTTGACCCCAAACCTGTAACTGTTCTACCGCAGCTGCACGGAAGGTATCGCCCGCGGCTAACATCACCGACTTACCTTGGCTCTGATATTGTTTGGCTAATTTGCCAATAGTGGTGGTTTTACCCACGCCATTAACGCCGACCATTAAGATCACAAATGGGCCATTTGCATTGTCTGGCACTAACGGAATAGCGACAGGATCGAGCGTCTTCTGCATTTCTTCCCGTAGCAAGTCATATAAAGCTTCAGCATCTTTCAATTGCTTACGCGATGCTTGCTCGGTCAAATTCTTGATCAAACGCGTGGTTGTTTCGACGCCAACGTCGGCGATTAATAACTGTTCTTCGAGTTCTTCAAACAGATCATCATCGATTTTCTTGCCGCGAAATAGACCAATAAAACCACTGCCAATATTCTCGCTAGTACGCATCAAGCCGCGTTTCAGACGAGCAAATAGCCCTTCTTTAACGGGTCTCGCCTGCGGCTCTGGTTGTAATTCAGTAACGGGCCCAGCGGTTTGCGTAGCTTCGGCCTGTTGTTGCGCTAACGCTTCTGCTTGCTCACGTGCTAATGCTTCAGCAGCGAGTTGCTCCGCAGCTAACGCTTCAGCGGCAGCTTGTTCGGCGGCAACACGAGCACGTTCAGCTTCTAACTGAGCTGCCGCCAGTCGTGCCGCTTCGGCTTGTTGCTCGGCTAAACGTTGAGCTTCGATTTGTGCTTGTTCGTAGTCAATTCGCTCGGCTTCAGCCTTGGCTTGCGCTTGGGCTAATTGCTCTGCAGCGGCTTTTTCAGCGGCTAAGTTATTTGCAGCAAGTTGTTCAGCTTCTAACTGAACTGCCGCCAGTCGTGCCGCTTCGGCTTGTTGTTCTGCTAAACGTTGAGCTTCGATTTGTGCTTGCTCTTGAGCAATACGCTCGGCTTCAGCCTTAGCTTGCGTTTGGGCTAATTGCTCTGCAGCGGCTTTTTCAGCGGCTAAGTTATTTGCAGCAAGTTGTTCAGCTTCTAACTGAGCTGCCGCCAGTCGTGCCGCTTCGGCCTGTTGTTCAGCTAAACGCTGGGCTTCAATTTGCGCTTGTTCTTGAGCAATACGCTCGGCTTGAACTTTCGCAAGTTGTTCCGCTTCTAACTGAGCCGCCGCCAGACGCGCCGCTTCGGCTTGTTGTTCGGCTAAACGCTGAGCTTCGATTGCAGCTTGTTCTTGGACAATACGCTCGGCTTGCGCCTGCTCGGCAGCTAACTGTTCTGCGGCCGCTTGAGCCTCTGCCTCAGCAGCTAAACGTTGCGCCTCTGCGCGTTCCTGTTCTAAACGCTCTGCTGCTTCAGTGTCTTGTGTTGGAGTAACAACTGGAGTTTCAGCGACGACCTCATCTTGTGACTTATCTTTACGAAACCAGGAGAAAAAACCTTTCTTTGCCATGTGTGATTCCAGCGCTCTACTTCAGTGTTGAATTTTGAATAAGACCCTGATGTTATACCAGATTGCCTCGGCAATTACGCCCAAAAAGTCGGCAATTAGCTAAGCTCACTCAGCCTTCTCACCTTTTAGTGAGACTTTGATATAAAATAGTGGCCTTTATTAAGGTGGCATAGTCTACCACTTTCTTTCTTCAGGCAAAATCACGGGGGCACTTTGGTTAAGAATCGAACGGTCAAAAATAATGTGACCAAAAGTCCAACAGCCAAAAATAAACCCGGTAGCGGTCAAGTGCGGATCATCGCGGGCCAATGGCGTTCGCGTCGTTTACCTATTCAAGATCTCGAAGGTTTACGCCCGACAACAGACAGAGTGCGCGAAACCCTGTTTAACTGGCTTGCCAATGACTTAGTTAATGCGCGAGTGCTCGACTGTTTCGGCGGCAGCGGCGCTTTAGCCCTCGAAGCCCTATCTCGCTATGCCAGTTTTGCTAAGATTATCGAGTTGCAACGTGGCGCAGCCATGCAATTAAAAGAAAATCTGCAAACCCTTAAATGCGACAAGGCCGAAGTGCTCAACGCCGATACCTTATTGGTGTTGCAAAGGGGCTGCGAGCAAGGTTTTGATGTGGTATTTATCGACCCTCCCTTTCGCAAGGGATTGGCAGAAAAAACCATTCAACTGCTCGATACTCAAGCTTGGCTCAATAATGGCGCGCTGATTTATGTCGAGATCGAATCTGAATTAACCCAACTGGCCATTCCATCTTGCTGGCACGCCTTGAAAGAAAAGAATGCGGGGCAAGTGAGTTACCGCTTATATCAATATCAAGCCGACAACACTGCCGAGCCTATCGAAGATGAAAGCCATGCCCTTGCTGATTAACCTAGGCAAAGCCATTACCCTCATCGCTTGGTTGATGATGGCCTACAACTTGGTTATGCCATTTGAAGGTAATGTGGCAATTATTTTGAATATCCTGTTTGGCATAACCTGCATGATGCACTGCTTCCAAGTGGCCATTTTCCACATGCTATTTAAGACCTTACTGCCATTAACAAAGCTTGATTATCTGCACGTATTTATCTTCGGTATTTTTAGCCTGTTAGCTTATCGACAAAAAGTGATGACTCCTGCGAGTTAACCTAACATTTAGACACCATCAGGCATTCAGACAGCAAAAAGCCCTCAACAGAGGGCTTTTTAATGACTAACGATAACGCAAGTTAATCGTTAAACCTTATCCTTTAGGGTAAGGGTGAGCGACGCCTTTGTGACAGTCGATACAGGTTTTTCTGTCTTCAGGGGCTTTCTTGAAGTTATTGCTGTGCATTCTCACTGCCATTTTGCTCATATTTTCTGATTGGTTTTCATAAATACGGTTGTGACAGTTTTGACAGGTTGAAGAATCGATTGCACGTAGGTAATCACGCGCTAACTCAGCTTGTTCTTTACGGTTTTCATCTAACCATGCTTGCGTGTTAAAGCCATCGATAGTTAAGAAACCAATAACGTCCTTAGAAACGATGATCTTTTTCTTCAGGTATTGGAATGGTTCCTGTGCGATGTGACACTGCTGACACTGAACCACGATACCCACACGGTTATTACCGTGGGCAGACGCCATCACTTCATCTTTCAATGAATGTTGGCTGTGGCAGCTCATACAGAATGCGTCTTGGCTGGTTGCATGTAAGGTTGTTTGGGTTGCGAAATAGCCCACAACACCGATAACAATACCGACGACCAGTAGCGCCAGGATTGAATATTTTGCGCTAGGTTTAAATAGTGCACGCCAGTTCATCACTCTATCTCCAAAAATTGTCAAAATTAGTTTTTATAAGACTAGTTTATGTTCTTTCATTTATTAGAAATTTGATTTTAAGCCGAAATTTGCCGATTAAATTAACCTTAAAAGCGCAAAATGAGACTTAGCTCTAACTATTAGGACGACATTTGGTAAAAACCGCTAGCTGAGCTGCAATGCACTTTAACTAAAGCTAATGCAATCACCCCATAATCGCAAGTTAGCGATTATCGCGATGGAATTTCCCCTTTGAGAATCAATAACTATCAAATCATTTCTAGAAAATAGAAATGTGATCTAAACGACGTTTTGTTTAATTATTAGAAGTGGCCAGGAAATAAATCATTAGAAATTAAAAATTGAACGCGATATGAAACTTTATCGGGTTAGCTAAGGTCTCTAAGGGTAAGCAATCAATTTTCCGAGTTATCATGGCTAAATTTTGGATCACCATAGCAGTGTTATTTTCGCTAATCGCCCAATCGGCGATGGTGAGTGCTATGCCAACTTCAGCCAACACCAATGGCCACAGCAGTCAAATCATGCTGATGATGGATGCAGAAATGAACTGCACCATGCCAGATTGTGCTGCATCCGATTGCTTGCAACACTGCCAAGATAGTATGACAAATCATTGTCAAACCCATTGCCTATCATCACTTTACCTTGAGCCTGCAGTGCTAGAACTGGCCTTCGCCAACCCAGCAAGCAAGCGTATTGCCATCCAAGGCTGGGCGATGCAAACTGCCGACCTCGGGCTCACCACACCGCCTCCTAACTCCTATTCACTGTAAACGTCACTCGTTTTTTACAACGTAAAACCGACTAAACACCTTAGCTTGCGCCGCTGCATATTCGCACTGCAACTAGGTACAGAGAATTTTTGGAGTTTATTATGAAAACCACTTTATTGAACAAAAGCTTACTAGGCCTTACTTTCGTTATCGGTGCCTTATTAAGTAGCACCACAGTGACAGCCGCCAGCTTAAAAAGTACAGAGGCGCTCAGTGTTATCAGTATCAATGGTGAACCAGCGACACCCTTTAAACCTATTCAACTCACCGCGGGAAAAGTACTGATCGAGCTAAAATATCAGGATATATTTGATTATCGCGCCGATGATAATGGCAACTGGGTTAAATCAGAACCGCTTTACTTAGTGTTGGATGTAAAGGCAAGTGACAGTTACCAAATCACGCCGCCAAACATAATGACTGAAACTGAAGCGCGCCAATTTATTAAATATCCAACGATTCAACTCAGTATTAATGGTGACAAAGCGGGCGAATATCCACTGCAAAGCCACAGCCAACTGATGGCGAAAATGTTAGTCAGCAATCCCGCTTTCTAATTTAGACGAGTTAAATATTTAATTTGAGGCATGTGCTGAAATGTGAGTTAAATCATTACAGCATAATGCCTCTATGCTAGACTCGAGCCGTTCATCATTTGGAATACTTATGCATCACACACTCGGTCGTTACTTTTTAGTCATGTTCACTTTACTCGCACTCGTCGGGCAAAGTGTTGTGTCTAATGGTCACGCCATGGTGCCACACACTATGGATATGAGTGCGATGAATCATGAAGCTTCCTCCCAAATGCACCATGCTGCCATGATGCAGATGAACACTGAGAACCCTTCTGACTCACATTCAATGGCCAACGCGGATTGCTGCAACGATAAAATGCTTCCCGGCGCGAAACAGCATTGCTGTGATGGCACCATATCATGTTCAAATGATTGTGGTCATTGTTTGACGATTTCAGTCGCTGGCACTCTATTCAGCCCACACCTCTGGCCAAGTGTGAGCATGAGCGATACTGCAATGGCCACTCCTATGCCTCATTTCCACTCGATCTCTTTGTCTTCGGCCTTTAAACCACCGATAGCCTAGGCCTACTTTGCGCTTAATGGGCAAATCGCCCTTAAAGAAGCCAAGCTAAAACGACAATCCAGTTAGCCCTAAGCTAACACCCAAATTAGCCGTTTATTGTGGTGCCTTATCATTAAATCGTGCACCCGAGTCTAGCAAAACGTTGATAACTGTGCCGAATGCCAAGTTGCGGCATTAATCCGTCTATCGAAGCGAACCGCTTTGATCTGCCGTGCTCACAGACGTTTATGCGCTCATATTCGGCCGTTAATCCGATGGAGTGAATAATATGAAAACACTAACTAATCTCGCCTTAATCGCATTCTTGCTGACCAGCACTAGCGTGTTTGCCATGGCTACGCCGCACGAGCATCAACACGACAATGCAAATCCACAGCAACAAGCACAAACCTATGTTTGCCCTATGCACCCCGAAGTGACAGGCACTAAAGGCGATACTTGCCCTAAATGTGGCATGGATTTAGAGCCAAAGGCGACGGAAGGAAAAACAGCTGAAGGTACGATGCACAACGCGCACGAACACCACTAAGCTAGGCTGGAGATGAGGCATATGAACCAATTTAATACAGTAAAAAAGCAGGCCCCTAAGGCCGTACTGATCTTGAGTAGCTTACTCATCAGTACGCCTTGGTTGAGCCATGCCCAGTTAGCGAACACACAAGAACCCGTTGCGACCGAAGCGGCAGTAAATTCTGCAACTGCGCCAAAGAATAATCCGTTAAATCAAGTGAAAACCTACACCTGTCCTATGCATCCCGAAGTGATCAGCCATGAGCCCGGTCGCTGCCCTAAGTGCAATATGTTTTTGGTTGAGAAACTTGATGCCGCGAACCCTACGGCCAAGCATGCACAGCATCAAGCCGCAGATCATCAAGCCTCTGAGCATGGGCAAACCTCTGCCGCCAAAGCTGCGAGTCAGGTATTCGATACCCCAACACCTAAGGCCGACAGTTTAGTTAAAGCCCAAAATCATGTGACAACAATCAAGTACGTTTGCCCTATGCATGCCCACATTATCAGTGATGTACCCGGCACTTGCCCTATCTGCAGTATGAACTTAGAAAAGGTCGAAACGGGCGGTAATACCCAAGAAATCAACATCAATGTATCCGGCAGCATGCAGCAAGCGTTGGCGTTAAAGGTGGCCAAGGTTGAACGCGACACACTGTGGAAATTTGTCGAAACCGTCGGTCAAATCGACTATGACGAAAGCCAAATCACCCATATCCATGCCCGCGTTACTGGCTGGATTGAAAAACTGATGATCAAATCCGTGGGTGATACCGTTAAGAAAGATCAACTGATCTACGAGATCTATTCCCCCGATTTAATCAACGCCCAAGATGACTACTTGCTTGCGATGGACACCGCCAAAGCAAACGGCCAAGGCCGCTACAAAGATTTGGTGCGCAATGCGGGCTTACGCTTATCTTTCCTCGGTTTTAACGACAGGCAAATCAAACAATTAGCAGAGTCACATCAAACCCAATATCGAGTACCTTTCTACGCCAAAGAAGACGGCATAGTGAAAGCCCTCGACATTCGTGATGGCATGTACATTCAGCCTTCGACCGAAGTCATGTCCCTAGTGGATCTCTCCAAAGTTTGGGTGATTGCCGACGTCTTTGAGAACGAGCAAAGCTGGATTGCCAAAGGTCAGAAGGCCGAAATTGCCGTTCCAGCCATGAATATCAGCGGCATCGAAGGCACGATCGATTATATCTACCCTGAGCTTGATCCAGTCACTCGCAGCCTGCGAGTACGAGTAGTGCTCAACAATACCGAGGTAGATTTAAGACCTAAAACCCTCGCCAAAGTCTCACTATTCGGTGGCCCGAATAAAGATGTGCTAGTGATCCCGCAGGAAGCTTTAATTCAAACGGGTAAAGAAAACCGCGTGATCGTCAAGCAAACCGACGACAGTTTTACCGCCAAGGCCGTAACCGTCGGCATGATGAGCCAAGGTAAGGCCGAGATTATTTCAGGCCTGAATGAAGGTGAACGAGTGGTGATTTCGGGGCAATTCTTACTCGACTCCGAGGCTAGCCTCAAGGGCAGTTTAATGCGTTTAAGCAGCGGTCATCAGCACTAGGAGCGCGTTATGTTGAAATATATTATCGAGGCGTCCATCAGGCAGCGATTTATGGTGTTGATTATCGCCATCATGATCACTGTTTGGGGCGTACAGGAGCTGCGAAAAACGCCGCTCGATGCGCTGCCGGATTTATCCGATGTGCAAGTGATCATTAAAACCCCTTATCCGGGTCAAGCGCCAAAATTGGTTGAAGAACAAGTAACTTATCCCTTGTCGACCGCCATGTTAGCCGTACCTGGTGCTAAAACCGTGCGTGGTTATTCCATGTTCGGCGACTCTTACGTGTATGTAATTTTTGAAGATGGTACCGACATCTACTGGGCACGCTCAAGGGTGCTTGAATACCTGAGTCAGATCAGCAGCCGTTTACCGCAAAATGTGCAACCTTCCCTCGGCCCCGATGCATCTGGCGTCGGTTGGGTGTTTGAATATGCGCTAGTCGATCGCTCCGGCAATTTAGATTTATCGCAACTCAAGAGTCTGCAGGATTGGTATCTCAAGCTAGAGCTGCAAAGCGTAGCGGGCGTGTCTGAAGTCGCCACTGTCGGCGGCATGGAGCAAACCTATCAGATAGTGCTCGAGCCCGATAAAATGGCGATCTACAAGCTCGATATCGCCACCATTAAACAAGCCATAGACAAAGCCAACAGCGAAGCGGGCGGCTCAGTGATCGAGATGGCCGAAGCTGAATACATGGTGCGCGCCAAAGGCTATCGCCAGACGCTAGAGGATTTCCGTGAAATCCCCCTTGGCATCACTAGCCCTTCTGGCACAGGTTTAACCCTCAAAGATGTTGCCACTGTGCGTAAAGGCCCAGCCTCTCGCCGCGGCATTGCCGAACTCGACGGCGAAGGCGAAGTCGTTGGCGGCATTGTGGTGATGCGTTACGGCGAAAACGCCCTAGCGACAATTGATGCGGTGAAAGCAAAACTCGAAGAACTCAAGGCAGGTTTACCCGATGGGGTGGAGATTATCCCCACCTATGACAGATCTCACTTGATTCTTAAGTCCGTCGACAACCTATTTAGCAAGGTCGTCGAAGAAATGTTGGTGGTCGGCTTAGTCTGCTTGCTGTTTTTACTGCATGCGCGCTCGACACTCGTGGCCGTGATCACCCTGCCGCTATCCATCCTTATCGCCTTTATCGTGATGAATAAGATGGGTGTAAACGCCAATATCATGAGCCTTGGCGGTATCGCCATTGCTATCGGCGCTGTGGTGGATGGCGCGATTGTGATGATCGAAAACTTGCACAAGCATTTAGAGCATTTTAAAGCGGAACATGAGCGCGAACCCGATACAAAAGAGCATTGGCGCATCGTCACCGAGGCCTCGATTGAAGTCGGCCCTGCACTATTTTTCTCATTAATTATTATCACCTTAAGCTTTGTACCTGTGTTTGCACTCGAGGCGCAGGAAGGTCGATTATTCGCGCCACTGGCCTACACTAAAACCTTCGCCATGGCAGCGGCGGCCTTTTTATCAATCACCTTAGTACCGATTTTGATGGGTTACTTTATTCGCGGCAAAATCCCCAGCGAACGCAGTAATCCCATCAGCCGTTTCTTGATCGCGCTTTACCAACCGTCACTCAAACTGGTACTGAAATTCCCTAAAGTCACCCTGATGTTAGCTTTAGTCGCGCTGGCCAGCGCTTGGTATCCTATGACCCGCATGGGCAGCGAGTTTATGCCCGCACTCGAAGAAGGCGATTTACTCTACATGCCAACGGCATTGCCCGGCATCAGTGCCAGTAAGGCCGCTGAAGTGTTGCAGCAAACCGACCGCTTAATCAAAACCGTGCCCGAAGTAGCCCGCGTGTTTGGCAAAGTAGGCCGCGCCGAAACCGCGACCGATCCCGCGCCGCTGACCATGCTTGAAACCACTATCATGCTTAAACCCCATGAAGAATGGCGTGAAGGCATGACGCTGGACGGCATCATTGCCCAGCTACAACAAACCGTAAAAGTCCCGGGGCTCACCAATGCTTGGGTACAACCTATCAAAACCCGTATCGACATGCTCTCGACGGGGATCAAGACCCCTGTTGGCATAAAAATCACCGGTGCTGATGTTAACGAGTTACAAAGTTTAGGCACTAAGATTGAAGCTATCTTAAGCAAAGTGCCGCACACTAAGTCGGCTTATGCTGAGCGAAGTGGCGGCGGGCGTTATATCGATATCAGTCCGAAACTGGATGTAGCCGCACGTTACGGTATGACGTTGCAGGATATTCAAGATGTGGTGCGTTACGCCATCGGCGGTATGGACATTGGCGAGTCGGTGCAAGGCGCCGAACGCTATCCTATCAACCTGCGTTATCCCCGTGAGCTGCGCGACAATATTGAGAAACTGCGCGAGCTGCCCGTGATCACTAAGTCAGGGCATTATCTGCCGCTACGTAACTTGGCCGACATCGAAATCAACGATGGTGCGCCTATGTTAAAGAGCGAGAATGGTCGCTTAATCTCTTGGGTGTTTATCGATATCGAAGGCACCTCTATCGGTGAGTATATCGCCACCGCGAAAACTGCCTTAGATGCCGAACTCGTCGTCCCACCCCGTTACAGCTATAGCTTTGCGGGTCAGTACGAATATATGCAGCGGGTAGATGCAAAACTTAAGCAAGTGATCCCTATGGCATTAGCCGTCATCTTCATCTTGCTGATGATGACCTTCGGCTCCACCATTCAGGCCAGCATTATTATGCTCAGTTTACCTTTCGCGTTGGTCGGCAGTACTTGGTTGTTATATCTACTGGATTACAACATCTCAGTGGCCGTCGCCGTCGGTATGATTGCCTTAGCGGGTGTCGCAGCCGAGTTTGGGGTGGTGATGTTGGTGTATCTCAATAACGCCATCAAACACAGGCAAGAAAAAGATAATTACCACAGCGTCAATGACTTGAAAGAAGCCTTGATTGAAGGCGCCGTTATGCGGATCCGCCCCAAAGCGATGACAGTGGCGACCATCTTCTTCGGCCTACTGCCCATAATGTGGGGCGCGGGTTCGGGTAACGATGTGATGCAAAAAATCGCTGCACCTATGGTCGGCGGCATGGTCACAGCGCCCATACTGTCGCTGTTTGTCCTGCCCGCACTCTATCTACTGATTTACTCGCGTAAATTAAACAAAGACGCTTAGATATTTGAAATAAAACCCCTAGCGTCCTCAAAACTCTAGGGGTTTTATTATTTAGCACTGCTCAGATCTATAAAATTCACCCGAGCCTTCTTCAGCAAAATAGTGCTGCATCAAAATAAATTTAGGCCGAACGCAGCTTTAACTCGTCGTAATACAGCATCCGACTCTTCACGGGCTTGTTCCGTCCCAACTTTGAGTATCGACACTAACTGAGCTTTATCAGATAAGAGTAAAGCCCGGCGCTCACGAATTGGCGCAAGCAACTCTTGTAAGCACTCCTCTAAAATAGCTTTAGTCTTACCATCACCTAAGCCGCCTTTTTGGTAATGCGATTTGAGCTTAGCCACATATTCTATGTCAGGGTGAAAAGCATCGAGATAAGTAAAAACGACATTGCCTTCGACCCGTCCCGCATCATTCACATTCAAATGCAGGGGATCGGTATACATAGCCTTAACTGCCTTTGAAATATCTTGCGCACTTGACCCTAACATTATGGTATTACCCATAGACTTAGACATTTTACCTTTGCCATCAACACTGGGTAAGCGTGATACATTACTCAATAACGGCTTACACTCCAGTAGCACCTCATCCTGTGCTATCGAATTAAGCTTCCTAACGATTTCATTCGTCTGCTCCAACATAGGCAACTGATCATCTCCCACAGGAATAAGCGTCGCACGAAAAGCGGTAATATCAGCGGCCTGACTAATGGGATAGGTCAAAAAACCTGCAGGAATGGCCCGACCAAAATCTTTACTGTTTATCTCACTTTTAACGGTCGGATTTCGTTCCAGTCTGGCAATAGAAACTAAATTCGCATAGTACATAGTCAGCTCAGCCAGTGCTGGAATAGCTGACTGTAAACATATAGTGGTTTTACTGGGGTCAATTCCGATAGCGAGATAATCAGCTACAACATTTAAAATATTCGATGCCACTTTCTGAGGGTTATGCCCATTGTCCGTTAGGCCTTGCATATCGGCGACAAGGATAGTTTGGTCAAACCTGTGTTGTAACTCGACTCTTTGCTTGAGCGAGCCAACATAATGACCCAGATGTAAAGGCCCTGTCGCCCTATCACCGGTAAGCACTTTCTCTTGAGTATTTGAGGATAAAAGCGGTTTTGATGAACTAATTTGCATGTTATATCTCCGATAAATTGACCAACCGGAGACACAATAATGGATATTCACTAGTTGCCTTCCGGCAGCTTTTGAATATAAGAATCCTAGCGCCGCTCTATAGGAATGAGCGCCACCAAGTAGTTACGAAAGTGTATGATATTAAAGACATAGAATATTTTTTCATCATCTGACCTTAACTAAATAGCTAACTCATTGCAAATATAAAAAGCAGTAAACTAGATATCCCCAGCACTTCCACTGCTTTCAAAACTGTACTGAATCCAATCAAACACGCTAACAATCCCACTGCCACTAAACCAAATCTCATTAGCGAATTCGTTGAATTACCTGCAAAATGGTTTGCCAGCAAGCATCCGTTTAGCCTTGCTCTGATTAATTGCTAGAGAAGAAAGGATTCCATCACATGATTAAGCCATTTTGTTTGACCATCAGCCGGATATGGCCGCAAGCACTTTCCTTTAAAAGCCCATCGCGTGCATTATTTGCGGCGTTCGGTTTATGCGCTGCGTTAATCATTTCAGCAGCACCTGCCTTTGCCGCGCCCGCGACCGGTGAGTTCGTTGCCGATAAACGCTGTGAGCTATTTCAATCGAAAAATAAGCAGACGAATCCAGATCAATGGCAGAGCAATATTGGTGAGCGCTACCCAGTACTCGAAATCCTCGGCAACAGCGCAAAACCTGATTGGCTGCGAGTGCGCACCAACGCAGTGAAGTCTCCCATGCGGTGGATTAGTGGCGCTTGTGGTCAGTATCTTTCCAATGTTGCAGGCAGTAATGTATCGACACCTGCAACAGCGGTAGAACCCGCGCAAACCACTACAGCATCGGATATCAAAGCCAAAAGCCGAGACGGCCTTAAAGAGCATGGCACACCAGAAAAACGTCAAGGAGATCAATGCCGAATCGGCGGTGAATTTGACGCCAACGTGCTGGCATTAAGCTGGCAAAGCACCTTCTGCGAACTCTATGGCCGCCGCAAAGCCGAATGCCGCGCCCTCAGCCAAACGCCAGAATCGAGCCAGTGGCAACACTTCAGCCTGCACGGACTGTGGCCGAATAAACAACAATGCGGCACACGTTATGGCTATTGCAGCACAGTCAAACTGCAACCAAATGATTTCTGTACTTATCCTGAGCTTGAACTTAACCCATCGGTGCGCAAAAATTTAGAAGAAGTCATGCCAAGCGCCCAATATGGCACCTGTTTAGAACGCCACGAATGGTGGAAACACGGCACTTGCCGTAGCCAAGACCCTAACGAGTACTTTTTATTGGCAACCCAGCTGACCCAAGCGGTCAATGCCTCGGCATGGGTACAAAAATTTATTAATGACAACATAGGTAAGAGTGTCAGTAAAAGTGAGTTAAACCAAAGTTTTGATATCAGCTTCGGTCAAGGCGCTCACACTAAAATGAGTCTAGAATGTGGCAAGGGATTACTGAGTGAAATCCGCATTAATTTGCCCGAGGTCATTAAAGCCTCAGACTCCTTGCCTAGCCTACTCGCCAAAGCTAACAAGGCAGGCAGAGGCTCCTGCCCTGAGACAATCATGATTGATAATGCTAATTAAACAAATGGTTAGACGAATAAAAATGGCGACTAAGTGTCGCCGTTTTTAATCTTAAATGTGACTCGTCCTAAATATAGCTGTCACACCTGATTAAGCTTGATTACCGCAAAGGTGGCACCTTGGGCGTCGGCTATCACAGAGAATCGACCCACATCGGGGATATCACTGGGCGGAATGCACACTTGCGCGCCTAACGCTTGGGCTTTTTCTGCAAATGCATCGCAATCGGCTACTGCAAAATAAAGCAGCCAATGGGGAGATATATCGCCCCATTCGGGTATGATGGTCATCATGCCGCCGATGGATTGACCATCAACTTGCCACTCAGAGTATTCGATGTCCGGCATGTCGCTGGGCGAGTTAGTCCAAGGGAATATTTTGCAGTAAAAGGCTTCTTCAGCGCGCGGCTCTCTGCAAGCCAGCTCAACCCAGCAAAGGGTATTGAGTTCGCCCTGACGGCGAGCACCGATATGATTCTTCGCTTGCCACAGCGCAAAACGTGCGCCTTGTGGATCGCTCACCTGCGCCATCACGCCCGCGTCAGCAACAATATGCGGCCCCATGTGCACTTGGCCACCCGCATCTTGAATCGCTGCAATGCTGGCATCCATATCATCAACGGCAAAGTAGACTCGCCAATGGCTAGGGATCTGCGACTCTGACTCGGGGATTTGGTACATGGCACCTAAATCATCCCCCGCTAAATTGAATAGCGAAAAATGACCTTCTGGGATTGGCATGTCAACTGAGTCCCAACCAAATAACACTTGGTAGAATGCCTTAGCAGCTTGCCAATCGTGGCTTGCGAGTTCAACCCAACATGCATGTCCTTGTGCGTACTGAGTAATTTTCATCATTGGCTCCTTCGTTTTTACAATCATTCGAGTTAAGCCTGAGTTCGGGCTTCTGTCCAGTGTCGAGATAAAAAAGATCTGCAGGATTAAAACTCAATCGCTAAATACAAAAAAGCCCTCACGCAGAGGGCTTAAATCATCGAAACAAATTAGGAATATTGCGGCAGTAAATTTGCCATCGCGAGCAGATGACAAGCACCCGTGACTATGCCAAATAACACCACAAGAATAATCAGCGGCGTACCGCCTATCACTCTAAAACCTGTACTCTCGGGGAATAACTGCCGTGATTTATAGGCCATCAGCGCCGGGACGATTACTGCCCACACTGTCGCCGCTAATGCCGCAAAGCCAATCGCCACTAAAAAGCCGTCGGGGAACAGTAATCCTAAAATCGTCGGCGGCACAAAGGTCACTAACGCGGTTTTCATCCGGCCCGAGCGCGAATCGTCAAAACCAAACAAGTCGGCGAGATAATCAAACAAACCTAAGGTCACCCCTAAGAAAGATGAAGCCACGGCCAAGTTAGCAAACAGCGTTAACATACTGTTCAACCAGCTACTCGCCATCACTTCAGACAAAGCGCCCACCAAGACCCCCATATTGCCGCCTTGGGCAATAATATCGATAAACTGGCTGCGGGGAATATTGCCCATAGTCGCCACTAACCAACAAGCATAAATCACCAGTGCGATAAAGGTGCCGACGAAAATCGCCTTGATAATGGTGGTGGAATCTTTGCCGTAATACTTCACTAAGCTGGGAACGTTACCATGGTAGCCAAAGCTGGCAAGACCAAAGGGTAGCGCCGCCCACAGATAAGGTGAAAAGCTATTATTACCATCGGGTTCGAGCAACTTAGTCACATCGATTTCGATCAGTAAATTGCCGATAGCAAGGAAGAAGGTAATGATCATACCGCCGAGCATAATCGTGGTAATGCGATCCACGGCCTTAGTGCTGATCAACACTATGCTCGCCAATACTATGGCAAATACCAGCCCTGCCACACTTTGCGGTAACTCAATTCCCATGCCCTGCAAGCTGTGGTTTACAATCGAACCACCGCCGCTGATATAGGCATAAGTCAAAATATACAGCACGAAAGCGATAGAGACACCGTTCACTATCCGCCAAAACTGCCCTAAGGTTTGCTTGCTTAAAGTATCGAAGCTAGCACCGGGTTCGAAATGCAAATTGGTTTCGAGTAGCAATAAGCCCGACATCAACATGCAAAACCAAATGCCTAATAACATTAAAATCGAATAGCCAAACCACATACCTGCACCGACCACAGGCAGAGAAAACATCCCAGCACCTACGGTCGTGCCAGCAATAATCATGGCGCCGCCGAGCAAGGACTTACCTGCGGGCTTATGCTTAGCCGCATTCATATGATTTGCCATTAAACTGTGTGCTCCGCGGTGACACTCGCCACTATCGTTTGTTTCACTGACGGACGTAATAAGCTATTGGCTTGATCTCGTATGCGATTGATATTGGACTTATCTTGGTTATCCGCCAGATAGCCCAATTCTTTGAGCTTAACGCTCAAGGTGCCGTAAAGTTTCTTATCGTAGAACTCAGGCGCGGTAATGCCATGCAAAGCGCCTAAACGCTGGGCGAGTAGATGACTCTCAGACTCAAGTTCTGAGCGCTCCATCTTAGGTCTGTTCGCTAACAGATTGAAAATAATGGCATAGCGTTGCAGAGTCTCGCTCACTGAACTGGCTAACAATAATAGTTGGCTAGTGTGTTCAGGCACGACAGTTAAGGTATCAGTCTCAACCACTAACCCTTGTTCAATGAAGAAATCCAGCACTTGATTGACATAGGCAGGTACATCTTTAATGCCCATGAAGAGTTCGGCTTTCAGCAGTGGATAAAAATCGGCAACGATTGACACAACATGCTGACGCGGGATCTGCTCATTATGCGTTAAGCAGCTCGCAATTAATGACGGCACAATAAATAAGTGAATGATATTGTTACGATAGTAAGTCATAGACACTGCCTGACTCGCTTCGATAGACACGATTTCACCTAAAGGATCGGCACACACAACAAACTTGTTCAGCTCTAAACCTTGCTGCACTAAATGCTTACCATCACCTTCGGCAACCGAAGTATAAGTAGTGTAAGGCACTTTTTTGAGTAGGGTCAGATACAGATCAAGCTGACGCTCTAACAGACTGCGTTCTAAGGCATTTTGATCTGTCGCCAGCAACACTAAACTCGTCAAGGTCACCGAACTCGCCGCCGCCGCATCGTTAATATTCGTCATCACTCGATTCGCCAGCACGTTTACCGCTGGCGTTAACCAGCTTGGTTTTTGCTCAGGATCATCGGCCAACTCAGTACGCCAGTTTGGCGCGCGCTCATTTAAGAAGTTTTGCAGAGTAATCGGCTCGCCAAAGTTCACATACCCTTGGCCGAAATTACCAAGTTTGCGAATCGCACCAAACACCTGCCACACAGATTCTTTTTTCTTTTTCTTACCACTTAACTCTTTATGGTAAGTCGCTACTTCCATCACATGGTCATAGCCTAAATACACAGGCACTAGCGTGACTGGACGCTCGATACCGCGCAGCACGCTGTTCATCGTCATAGCGATCATGCCGGTTTTTGGCGCCAATAGACGACCCGTACGTGAGCGGCCGCCTTCGGAGAAGTATTCCACCGAATAACCTTTAGCAAACAGTTGATCTAAATACTCACGGAATACTGCGGTATACAGCTTGTTGCCATTAAAACTACGGCGGATAAAGAAGGCACCACCGCGACGGAACATAGGTCCAGCGGGCCAGAAGTTGAGGTTAATACCGGCTGCAATGTGCGGCGGAACCATGCCTTGATAATACAAAATATACGATAACAGCAGGTAATCCATGTGACTGCGATGGCAAGGCACATAAACAATCTCGTGACCATCGTGGTGCAACTGGCGAACTTGCTCGGCACCCTTGATATTGATCCCGCTGTAAAGCTTGTTCCATAACCAAGTTAAGAAACGCTCGGCAATACGCACTAAACTATCTGAGTAATCTGCAGCGATTTCATCGAGATATTCAATGGCTGTCTCGCGCGCTTGGGTCTCTGAAATCTTTTTGTTGGCAGCTTCTTCTTGAATCGCTTTACGCAACGATTCAGATTTGAGCAACGAATGAAACAATGCTTGGCGGTTTGGCAGCACAGGCCCTGTCATCACCTTGCGTTGACGACGGAAATGCACCCGCGCGACCCGCGCTAACTTATGGGCGATACCCATGTCGGTGCCATGCTCGTCGGCCATATAACGCAGGGACACCGCATTCGAAAACTGCACGAAGTTATGTCGACCTAAGAACAGAATCATCAAACACTTACGCAGCCAAGTCGGGTTTTCCCGCTCAAACACAGCCGCCTTCATAGTGTCGTCTTCTTTACCTGGTGTGCGGCCCCAATACAGGCTCACGGGCACCAGTTGAATGTCTAATTCAGGGCGTTCCTTATGCACGGCCAACAAACGCATAAAGCATTCGAGAAAAGGCTCGTTACCGGCACGCTCACCAAACAGCGGCTTACGCCCTTGAAGGCAGACAACCCGAGGCGCAATCACACCATTTGCCACTAAAGGCTCATAGGGGCTCGGCAGTCCTAACTTAGCCGTAATTTCGCTCAGGGCAGCGATGTCACTCAGCGATTCCGTTTTCATCACATAAGCAAGGGGTCTGGAGGCATCCAGATTCAGATCGGCAAAGGGATCCTGAGGCACAACAATAGTGTGCACTAAGTGTTTTTGGATCCAGCGTAATGATTTCAACCAAAGAGAGTCGTGTTTAGGCATTATTCTTATGCAATTAAGTACGTTTACTAGCCCGGTAGAATACCAGACTATGGGTAATATTCGCTAATTCTCTCCAACATAGCTAAAAAGTGGTTAATACTTGCGCTGCAAATAATACTGTATATACTAACAGTAACTGTATAGAAAAACAGGAAACACCATGAGACCTTTGACGCCACGCCAAGCTGAAATTTTAGAGCTAATTAAACGAAATATTGCCGATACTGGCATGCCACCCACTCGGGCAGAAATCGCGACCCGTTTAGGTTTTAAGAGCGCCAATGCGGCTGAAGAGCATCTTAAAGCGTTGGCGAAAAAGGGCTGCATTGAGATCATGCCAGGCACATCGCGGGGCATTCGTCTGACTGCGGAAGTCGAAGAAGTAACTGAAACAGGTTTACCGCTTATCGGTCAAGTAGCTGCTGGCGAACCTATTCTCGCCCAAGAACATGTTGAACAGTACTACCAAGTCGACCCAAGCATGTTTCATCCCGCCGCCGATTTTTTACTGCGGGTTAAAGGCGACAGCATGAAGAATATCGGCATTCTCGAGGGAGATTTGCTGGCAGTTCATAAAGTACAACAAGCTAGAAATGGTCAAGTGGTTGTCGCTAGAGTCGACGACGATGTCACTGTTAAACGTTTCGAAAAAAAAGGTAATGTGGTCTATCTACACGCCGAAAATGAAGACTATTCCCCGATTAAAGTGGATTTAGGCTATCAAAGTTTAACAATTGAAGGACTCGCCGTCGGTGTGATCCGTAATGGAGATTGGCTATGAACAAATTACTTGGCAATGCACCCCGCCACCCGGGCTTGTGGCTCGATGAAGTACGTGATGCCGACTATGACTGGCACCATGCACCTATCGCCTGCATGCCAACTAAGACTCAAGGTCGCCAAGAATTAATCCATCTGAGTGCGCAACTCGCCCAGTTAAGCCAACAGGGCCGTTGGTTAGTGCTCATCAACCCACCGAGTATTGGCTACAAACAAATGCTCGCCAATGCAGGCGTGCGTATGGACAGAGTCTTGCTGGTGCACGCGAAAGATGAAGTGGAAACCCTGTGGGCAATGGAAAAAGCCTTAACAAGTGGTACGTCCAGTGCGGTTATTACCTGGACCCAATCATTGGATGCACGCGATAATCGTCGCCTGCAAATTGTCGCTAAAAGTGCCCGCGCCATGGGCATAGTGCTAGAAGACGTAAACAGTCACTTACATGGCGACGTACGCATTGAGCAAGGTAGCCTCTTCGGCCAACAATCTTTTTTTAGTGCTGTACATTAAATATTCATTTAATTTTTTACCTTGAAAGCCGCCTCGCCTATGAATGTGAGGCTTTTTTTTGGCAATTTTTCAGACAATTAGATAAATAAGTGATCTTGATCAATATTTAAACAGCAAGTATGGTTGGTTTAGTCGGCGATGATATATCGCCGCCCGTGGCAAATAAATCGAGCCGTAATCGAGTTCAAAATGCCACTAAAAATAGAGAACAGATTTATTTCAGTCGTATGTGCCAGCGTGGCTAATACCAGCAGTAATAATACTTAATTAAAAGTAACAGCCGCCAACGCACGTTGAAGTCAAAAAAGCTTTTTTGGGAACTGAAGAGTTTGCATAGAGTTGAGACTTACTGTGTTGCTCTTCTTTGTAGTTGCTATTCGCAATTGGCAGAGGAGAAGTCTTGTGAAGCAATTGTTGTATTGTTTACTCGTGGTGTTATTCGCACCACCGTTGGCCGCCGCGGACATGCGGTTCAACATGACCCCTGGCGTAACCGAGATCAGTGGCAAGGTTTATCACTTGCACATGACCATCTTGTATATCTGCTGCGCCATTGGCCTTGTGGTCTTTGGCGTGATGATTTACGCCATGATCAACCACAGAAAATCCAAAGGCGCTGTCGCGTCCCACTTTCACGAAAGCACTAAAGTTGAAATCGCTTGGACGATTCTGCCATTTATCATTTTGATCTTAATGGCGATTCCTGCGACAAAAACCTTAATTGCGATGGAAGATCCCAGCGACGCCGATCTGACCGTTAAAGTCACGGGTTCCCAATGGAAATGGCATTACAGCTATTTCGATCAAGACATTGATTTTTACAGCATACTCGCAACCCCTAGAGCACAAATCGACGGTACCGAAACCAAGGGTGAACACTACCTATTGGAGGTCGATAAGCCGCTCGTTCTGCCGATAAATCGCAAAATCCGCTTTTTGATGACCTCTGAAGATGTCATCCATTCATGGTGGGTACCTGCTTTTGCCGTGAAGAAAGATGCCAACCCAGGATTTATCAATGAGGCTTGGACTCGCATCGACAAACCCGGTATTTACCGTGGTCAATGCGCCGAACTTTGCGGTAAAGACCATGGTTTTATGCCGATCGTAGTGCAAGCCATACCCGAAGCCGAGTTTGAAGCTTGGGTGACGGAGCAGAAACAAGCCGCAGGCGCGGCGGCAGAAGCCGCTCAAGCCGCTTTATCACAGACCCTTAGCAAAGATGATCTGATGACCCAAGGTGAGCAAGTTTACCTCGGGCACTGCGCAGCCTGCCACCAGCCCAATGGCGAGGGGTTACAAGGCGTATTCCCACACCTCAAAGGCAGTCCGATAGCAACGGGACCGCTCAGCGGCCACCTTGAAATTGTGCTCAACGGTAAAACGGGTACGGCTATGCAAGCCTTTAGTAAGCAATTGACTGCACAAGAAATTGCCGCTGTGATTACCTATGAGCGTAATGCTTGGGGCAATAATACTGGCGATGCTGTACAGGCCAAAGACGTCAACGAGCACATGAACGGTAGTGCAGGCACACAGGCACCTGCTACCGCACCAGCCAATACGACCCCAACTCCCGCACCTACAACTGAGCCCGCAGCAGTTGTCGACTCCGCAACCATAGTGGATCCGGCGAGCCTCCCCACTCTCACCCATGAGGCACTGATGGCCGAAGGTGAAACTGTCTACACCACCACTTGTGCGGCCTGCCATCAGTTGACGGGAGCTGGCATACCACCCGCCTTCCCCGCCCTCGCTGGCAGTGCTATCGCCACTGGGCCCGTCGCCAATCATCTCGATATTGTGATGCACGGCAAAACAGGCACGGCTATGCAAGCATTTGGCAAACAACTCAGCCCACAGCAACTCGCAGCAGTCATTACCTATGAGCGCAATGCTTGGGGCAACAATACCGGCGATACAGTGCAACCTGCTGATATCGCAAGCCATGGACAGTAGGGGATTATGATGAGCACAACGACTCAAGATCAAACCGCAGCCCATGATGACCATCATCATGGTGCGCCAAAGGGCATCATGCGCTGGGTGCTAACCACCAACCATAAAGACATTGGTACTTTGTATTTATGGTTCAGCTTCATTATGTTTTTAACCGGTGGCGCTATGGCCATGG
The DNA here is from genome assembly GCF_031932135.1 of Shewanella vaxholmensis. Taxonomy (NCBI): domain Bacteria; kingdom Pseudomonadati; phylum Pseudomonadota; class Gammaproteobacteria; order Alteromonadales; family Shewanellaceae; genus Shewanella; species Shewanella vaxholmensis. The sequence continues at coordinate 177,592 of NZ_JAUOEV010000004.1, read as the reverse complement.
TGATCCGCGCTGAACTGTTTCAGCCCGGATTACAATTGGTCGAGCCCAACTTCTTTAACCAAATGACCACAGTCCATGGGCTGATCATGGTATTCGGCGCGGTAATGCCCGCCTTTACTGGGCTAGCAAACTGGCTGATCCCTATGATGATTGGTGCGCCCGATATGGCGCTGCCACGGATGAATAACTGGAGTTTTTGGATCTTACCCTTCGCCTTTACCATCCTACTCAGTTCGCTGTTTATGGAAGGCGGCGGACCTAACTTTGGTTGGACCTTCTACGCGCCACTGTCTACCACTTATAGTCCTGACAGCACGGCACTCTTCGTGTTCTCTATTCATATCATGGGGATAAGTTCGATCATGGGCGCAATCAACGTGATTGTAACCATAGTGAATTTACGTGCGCCCGGCATGACATGGATGAAGTTGCCGCTGTTTGTGTGGACTTGGCTTATCACTGCATTCCTGCTGATCGCTGTGATGCCCGTACTTGCGGGCGCTGTAACTATGGTGCTGACCGATAAGTTTTTCGGCACTAGCTTCTTCGACGCCGCGGGGGGTGGCGATCCTGTGATGTTCCAGCATATCTTCTGGTTCTTCGGCCACCCCGAAGTTTACATCATGATCTTGCCGTCCTTTGGTATCATCTCAGCCATAGTGCCCGCCTTCAGTCGCAAACCCTTATTTGGCTATGCATCAATGGTTTATGCAACTGCGAGTATTGCAATTCTGTCGTTCCTCGTGTGGGCACATCATATGTTCACTACAGGTATGCCAGTGTTTGCCGAGCTGTTTTTCATGTATTGCACTATGTTGATTGCGGTGCCAACGGGGGTGAAAGTATTTAACTGGGTGGCGACTATGTGGCGCGGCTCGCTCAGCTTCGAAACCCCTATGTTGTTCGCCGTGGCCTTTATCATACTCTTCACCATTGGCGGTTTTTCGGGGTTAATGCTCGCCATTACGCCCGCCGACTTCCAATACCACGACACCTATTTTGTGGTGGCGCATTTCCATTATGTGCTCGTAACTGGGGCGATTTTCTCCATCATGGCGGCGGCCTATTACTGGCTACCTAAGTGGACGGGGCATATGTACAACGAACGACTGGGACAATGGCACTTCTGGTGTTCGGTGATTTCGGTCAACGTACTGTTTTTCCCAATGCATTTCCTTGGGCTGGCGGGTATGCCAAGGCGTATTCCCGACTACTCGATTCAATTTGCCGATATTAATCAAATCGTCTCTATTGGTGGGTTTGCCTTCGGTTTATCGCAATTGATTTTCTTAGTACTAGTGATCAAGTGCATCCGTGGCGGCGAAAAAGCCCCCGCTAAACCTTGGGAAGGCAGTGAGGGTTTAGAGTGGACATTGCCAAGCCCAGCACCCTACCACTCCTTCACGACACCACCCGAGGTGAAATGAAATGACCAACCATAGCCAGCCAGAAAAACCTAAGTCAAATCGTAAACTCATCAGCCTATTAGTCATGGGTTGTATCGGTATGTTTGGCTTTGGGTTTGCGCTGGTGCCGCTATACGATGTGCTATGTGAGCAGCTTGGGATTAACGGTAAAACCTCCAACACCGCCAGCAATTATCAAGCTATTACTGTTGATACTAGCCGGGTTGTTACTGTGGAATTTATCTCCCAAGTGCAAACGGGTATGCCGTGGAAATTTGAGCCGCAAACCAAGCGGCTCGAAGTCCACCCCGGCGAACTTATCCACACGGCTTTTTTGGCACGCAATCTCTCGGACAGAGCCATAATCGGTCAGGCGATACCTTCGGTATCCCCAGGCCAAGGTGCTGCCTATTTTAATAAAACTGAATGTTTTTGCTTTAATCAACAGCACTTAGCGGCTTCGACCAGCGCAGAGTTGCCACTCATTTTCTTTGTGGATCCTCAGTTACCTGAGTCCATCCACACTCTGACCCTCTCTTACACCCTCTACGACATTACCGACAAGCAGTTAGCGTCTGCCCTAGAGCAAGGAGCTGCAAAATGACTACAAAACATGAACCTTACTATGTCCCCGCCCAAAGCGCTTGGCCCATCATTGGTGCTATAGGGCTGTTTTTAATCGCCTTTGGTGCAGGAAGCTTTGTACAACAACTCAAATCGGGTGCCTCCGGTGGCGGCTATATACTGCTCGCTGGCATCGCCGTAATCCTCTTTATGCTAGTGGGTTGGTTTAGAACCGTGATCAACGAATCCATGACAGGACTCTATTCCCATCAAATGGATAGATCCTTTCGCCAAGGCATGAGTTGGTTTATTTTCTCCGAAGTGATGTTTTTCGCGGCATTTTTCGGGGCATTATTCTACGCCCGCATGGTCGCGGTGCCTTGGCTTGGCGGCGCCTCGAATAATGCCATGACCCACGAAGTGCTCTGGCCACAGTTCGAAGCCGTTTGGCCATTGATCACCACACCTGATGGGACAAAAACCGAGGCTATGCCATGGACTGGTCTGCCATTAATCAACACTATTGTGCTGCTAACCTCTTCTGTCACCTTACATTTTGCCCATGTCAGCTTAGAGAAAGGCAAGCGTTCTGCCATTACGCTGTGGCTCGGGATCACCATACTCTTAGGTATGGGATTCCTTGCCTTACAGGCCGAAGAGTATATCCACGCCTATCAGGAAATGGGACTCACCTTAACCTCTGGGATTTATGGCAATACCTTCTTCCTGCTAACGGGTTTTCACGGCATGCACGTGACCCTAGGAACGGTATTCTTATTAGTGTTGTTTTTCAGAGTGTTGAAGGGGCACTTTAGCGCAGATAAGCATTTCGCCTTCCAAGCGGGCAGTTGGTATTGGCACTTTGTGGACGTGGTCTGGCTGTGTTTGTTTATTTTCGTCTACGTACTCTAAGGCGCTAGTAAGGCGTGGGATTGGGGCTGATTAATCCAGTCCCTAATGCCACCAGCAATAGCAGGATAACGAGCGCAGAGAAGAGCACCCGGCGACCAAGATAGCGGCTCATAGGCATTTTGTTGTCGCCTTTCACCATAATAAACAAGGCACTACCTAAATTAAAAATGATAAACAGCAACAGCAGAACTAAGGCCAACTTAAAAATAAACAGGGTATTCATGCAATATCCTTATGTCCTGCTGAATAAATTAACGGTTTTTTTGCTGATACTGACTGTGGCTGTATTCGGGATTTTGGTCAAGTTGGGTCTATGGCAATTAGCCCGCGGCGAAGAAAAAACTAGGCTGTTAGCCCAAATGGAGGCAAGACAATCCTTGCTACCATTAAGTTTTGAGCAGCTCCAACTCAAAATCGATAAAGAAGGGGTGACAGGTTATCGACTTCAAGTGCACGCCACACCCACGAGCTCGCAAATCTGGCTACTGGATAATCAAATTTATCAGGGCCAAGTGGGCTATTTAGCCTTTCAGCCCCTGCAAGTGGAAGCTGGAACACCTTGGTTGCTGGTCGAGTTAGGCTTTGTTGCCGCTGGATCCCATCGGGATGTGTTACCCCACATCACTCCCCTAAGCGGGGCATTAAATATCGAAGGCAGGCTTTATCAAAAGCAAATCAATCCCTTGAGCCAAGCTTTAATGGCAGAAACAGGGACAAGTATTCGCTTTCAAAATTTAAATATGCCCGAAATGGCTAAGGTATTAGGGCACCCAGTGTTACCTGTCGTGTTGCAACCAGAGCAATTACCTTCCCTCACATTGCCCCATCCTTGGCAACCTTTCCCACTGTCGGCGCAAAAACATTGGGGTTATGCGTTGCAGTGGTTTTCGATGGCAGCCGTATTTGCAGGGCTAATGCTGTGGCAAGGGATTAAATATGTAAAACGCCATAGCGCCCAAACAGTCGCAAACTCAAGGAGCAAATAAGGAAATTCGTACCATACTTAGCAAGACACTAATAAAACTAAATAAATATAAAACAATAAATTAGGGATAATTTGAATGAGAGGAGCAAGCATGAACTCCCAGAATAAATCGAAACACAAGGCATTGGGCTTATTGTTGCTGGCGTTTATCGCGCCCGTGGTGATAGCCAAGCTAGTGCTGAGCCTGAATTTATACCACGGCGGCGCCACTAATCATGGCGAGCTGATCAATCCTGAGACCAGTTATGCCAGCCTTGGGGTTGAAAACCCCAATCCCAAAGAATGGCAACTGCTATATTTACTGCCCGCCCAATGCGACGATGCTTGCCGCGAACGCCTGTATATTTTACGCCAAAGCCACACTGCGCTAGGGCCAGATCAGGCGCGAGTCGAACCACTCATTCTCACTCATCCCGACAGCGATCTTAATGCTTTAAGCGCCTTTAACTTCAACACTCGTCCCGCCAATGCTGGCTTAAGCCACTGGCTAGATGAACAGCAGTTGATCATAGTCGATCCCTTAGGCAGCTTAGTGCTGCGCTATCCCCAAGTGCAGGGTAGAGAAGCGCATTTAGCTCAAGGCAAAGCCTTGATTGCGGATCTGCGTAAGTTGTTAAAACTGTCGAGGGTAGATTGATGCAGCTAACTTGGGTTCTACGCTTAACCTTAGTCTTTACCCTATTAGTGATTTTAATGGGTGCTTACACTCGCCTATCGGATGCAGGTCTAGGCTGCCCCGATTGGCCGGGTTGCTACGGCCATATCAAGGTGCCTACCCAAGACAATGAAATCGCCCATGCCCAAACCATCTATCCCGATCACGATATCCACCCAGAGAAAGCCTGGCTGGAGATGATCCACAGATATATCGCAGGCGGACTTGGCTTACTGGTGTTGTTAATCTTAGTTTTGTGCCTGAAAACGCCAGAAGCACCGAAAAAGTTACCGCTCATCATAGTGCTGCTGATCCTCTTTCAAGCCGCACTCGGCATGTGGACAGTGACGATGAAACTCATGCCCATAGTGGTGATGTCGCATCTTATTGGTGGTTTCAGCCTAATTTCACTGTTGTTACTCCTCTATCTACGAACGCGGCCGCGGCGGATCTTTAATAGCGAAACCTATGCCCGCAATCTGGCACCGCTGGCACTGGTGAGCCTGTTCGTGCTTGTGGGTCAGATTATGCTGGGCGCTTGGACCTCATCTAACTATGCGGCGCTAGCCTGCACCGCTTTACCCATTTGCGAAGGCAACTGGGTGGATAACTTGGCAATAGCGGAGGCCTTTTCACCATTCCAAGGCCAACACCCTAGTTTCGAATTTGGAGTGCTCGATTACCCAGCCCGTATGACTATCCATATCGCCCACCGAATTGGCGCTATTGTTACCGCGAGTTTATTACTCGTGCTCGCCTATCGATTATTTGTTGGCGCGGCAGGAATGAGGGCCTTAAGCCTCTTATTGGCAGGGTTAGTGATCCTACAAGTGAGCTTAGGTATTTCTAACGTAGTAATGCATTTACCACTGGGTATTGCCGTGTCTCACAACGGCGGGGCGGCACTACTGCTGCTGACCTTAGTCGCAATCAACTATTTCTTATGGCGCAAAGCCTAAGCGAGGGCTCCAAGATGGCAAAACCACTCTCAATCACCAGTAGCCTACCCACGTTCAGCGTGACATGGCGCGCCTATTTTGAAATGACTAAACCTAAAGTGGTCGCACTCATGCTGCTCACTGTCTTAGTCGGCATGTGTCTGGCTGTGCCCCATGCTGTGCCCGTTCAACCTTTACTCGCAGGCATGCTGGGCATTGCCATGATGGCGGGTTCGGCGGCAGCGTTAAATCATCTGATCGATCGCCGTATTGATGGCTTAATGGCACGCACCTACAATCGCCCACTACCCAAAGGGCGTATTTCGGCAACCCGCGCGTTAATTTTCGCCGCTAGCTTAGGTAGTCTTGGCTTTATCGTCTTATATTCCTTAGTAAATCCACTCACAGCTTGGCTCACCTTTGCCAGCTTGATTGGTTATGCCTTGGTTTATACGGCCTATTTGAAGCGCGCAACATCACAAAACATTGTGATTGGAGGCCTTGCGGGAGCTATGCCACCCTTGCTGGGATGGACTGCAGTGACGAACGAATTTCACGGCCATGCGCTGTTGTTAGTGATCATCATTTTTACATGGACGCCGCCACATTTTTGGGCTCTGGCCATTCACAGACGCGCCGAATATGCCAAAGTGGATATTCCCATGCTGCCGGTTACCCACGGTGTCGAGTTTACTAAAACCTGTATTCTGCTTTACACAGTATTGCTGGCGATTGCTTGCCTATTACCTGTGCTGGTTGGCATGTGTGGGCCTGTATATTTCGTCTGCTCTAGTTTGCTCAGCACCGGATTTATTTATAAAGCATGGCAACTTAAATATCGGGATCATGATGGCTTGGCGATGCAAGTGTTCCGCTTCTCTATCTATCATTTGATGTTGTTATTTATGGCATTACTGCTCGACCACTATTTGTGGAACTAGTGTATGCAACTCGTTTGTCGCGCTAACCTGTCGTTATGGAGCCAATAATGCAGAAAAGAATTTTAGTCATCGCCATATTATTGATCGGCCTTGGCGGTCTATTTGCGGTGAAATTTAATCCCCCGAAACCTATCGAGCTAGAGAGTGGTTTTTTGTTTCCGCAGGCCTATGAATTAGCGCCCTTTGAATTGGTTGATCAACATCAGCAGGCTTTTACCAACGCCAGCTTGCAGGGGAAATGGAGCTTATTCTTTATCGGTTTTACCTTTTGCCCCGACGTTTGTCCTACGACCTTAAATAAACTCGCGGCGGCTTATCCCGATCTAAACAAAATTGCGCCATTGCAGGTGGTGTTTCTATCCGTCGACCCCAAACGGGACACACCGGATAAACTCCTGACCTATGTTAATTTTTTCAATCCAGAATTTAAAGCGGTCACGGGCGAGCAGACACAAATCTTCCCGCTCACCCGCAGCTTAGGGCTGACCTATGCCATGGTCGGTGAAGGGGAAAACTACCAAGTCGACCATAGTGCGGGTTATGTACTGGTGTCACCGCAGGGAACGCGAGTCGCAGTGTTTAAACCTACGGCCGCATTAGGCAAACCGCCGCAGGTGTTAAATGATGAAATGATTAGCGATTTTAGAAAAATAGTGGCGCAATACAAACCTAGACGTTGATCACTCTTTGACCCAAGAACCATCATCCTTTGGCCTCACCCAAGGCTGAGAAAACCAATAGTAGCCATTGCGCGCCTTACTCGGCGCAGTGCAGTTGTAACGCGAACGCCCCGCAGGTAAGGCTAAATCCGCTTGAACACTAAACTCGTTCTCACTCAACCAAGTCGGCTGTTTTGAACCTTGACCTTGGATATAACACATCACTTGCTTAGCCGAGATATCGCTCATATCTAGGGTGACTTTAAGCTCTGGGCGCCAATGGCCGCCCTTTAACTCAGGATCACTAGGACTCTGCGCAATCACAGGCATATTTAAACTGTATAGCTTGGCCTTAAGGCTTTTTAAATCAGCATATTGTCCTGCAACAGGGAAACGCGGCAGCGCCGTTAATGGCGAATAGGGCCCAGCGGCACCCGATTGTTGCCCCAAGGCGACAAAGCCGTTCTCAGTTAACATATCCTGCAAGGCTTGATTGTACTCACCGTAGGGATAAGCCAGCATTTTGAAATTGTGACCTGTGGCATCCAAAATGGCTTTTTCTGTGTCTAAAACATTGGCCTTTACCCTCGCTAGCCACTGCGCCTGTGATTCATTTTCTAAGGCGCGGATCAAATGTTCGTGCGCCCAACTGTGGTTAGCAATATCGGCGCCTTCCTTGGATAGCGTTATCAGCTCATCCCAAGTCATCATCTCGGTAAACTTTTGTTTAATCGGCTCAATTGCCACAAACAAGGTGTAGGGAAATCCAAATTCCTTTAGGATAGGATGCGCCGTAGTGGCTATGCTGCGATAACCATCGTCGAAGGTAATCGCGACTGTTTTCGCCGGTAAATCTTGTTTTTGCTTTATCGCTTCAACTACCTGAGAAAGCGGGATCACCTTAAAGCCGTCATCGGCTAGAAACTGCATTTGCTCACGAAATTGCGCGGGCGTCACGCTTGTGGCCGCCGGAGTGGTCTCTGATACATGGTGATATTGCAGAATGACCACGGCATGGGCAGAAAACGTCATTAGCCCTATGAGTGCCAACAGCACACGTTTAACCATAATGTGAACACCTCTGAAATTAATGAATACAGCTAAATCAACTTGGCTCGACCTGATGCTCAACGGCGCGAAAAATCGTCAATTACTGGCGCTTGCCCTGCCGATGATACTCTCCAATATCACTATCCCACTTTTGGGCTTAGTCGATACGGCTGTCATAGGTCATCTGAGTGAAGCCTATTATTTAGGGGGAGTCGCTGTCGGGTCAACGATTATCACATTAATCATTTGGTTATTGGGATTTTTGCGTATGGCGACCACAGGTTTAGTCGCGCAGACCTATGGTGCAAATGATCTTCACGCCCAGCATAAACTCTTAGTCCAAGGCGCTATGCTAGCTGTGTTATTGGGCGCTGGCGTTATCGCGCTGCAAGTCCCGATATTAAATTTAGCGCTAGGATTATCCGAAGCGAGTAGCGAAGTCGAGCGCTATTGCCGCGAGTATTTTCAGGTACGAATTTGGTCAACGCCCTTCGCTCTACTCAACCTAGTAATGCTTGGCTGGCTATTGGGACGTCAGCAACCTAAAGCCGCCATGTGGCAGCTGATATTAGCCAACCTTGCCAATATTATTCTCGATGTGGTGTTTGTCCTCGGCTTAGGCTGGGGCGTTAAAGGCGCCGCCCTCGCCTCAGTCTTTGCCGATATCACCGCTTTCTCAGTCGCACTCACTATGGTGTTACAGCAACTCAAGCGCGAAGCCGATTTTCACTTATCCCAGCTATTACCCCATGTCACCCTGACAGGGTACGGCAAATTACTGAGGCTCAACACAGATATTTTTATCCGCAGCCTCTGCCTGCAAGCGGCCTTTGCCTTTATGACTTTTCATGGTGCGGGTCTGGGTGATAATACCGTTGCCGCCAATGCCGTGTTACTGAATTTACTGCTGTTAATCTCCTATGCACTCGATGGCATTGCCTATTATGCCGAGGCAGAAGTCGGCCGAGCCTATGGCCAAAAACAGGCGGAGCAATTACGGGAAGCAGTGATCTTAGCCTGGAGCTGGTCGGCCATTACTGCGTTAGGGTTCTGCGCTGTATTCAGTCTTTTTGGTAGCAACATTATCGCGTTATTGACCAGCATTAATGAGGTCAGAGCCACAGCACAGACCTATCTTATCTGGCTGATATTTTTGCCTTTATGGTCTTTTAGCTCGTATTTATTCGACGGGGTTTACATAGGTGCCGCTAAAGGCAAAGTGATGCGCAATAGCATGATACTCGCCACCTTCGGTGCATTTTTCCCGACCTGGTATTTGCTGCAGCAACTATTAGTGCCTGAGCAAGGTAACCACGCCCTTTGGGCCGCCATGAGTGTCTTTATGATCGCCAGAAGCCTGACGCTTGCGGGGCATTATTATTTCAGCAAAGACTTTTTGAATAAATAAATCTGTAAAGACAGTAGTTTACAAATCTCAAAATCACTATGATGTTGATTTTACAATTGTAACAAAGATGTGATTCTATAATGAAAAGGATTTTACCGCTGCTTTTCCTATGGCTATGCAACCATGCCGTTGCCGACACAGCGCCACAATTACCCGTTGAAGCCTTTGCCAGCATCCCAGATGTGAGCTCTGTGCAACTCTCGCCTAACGGCAAAAAACTCGCATCGGTTGTACGCGTCGACCAAGCCAAACTCAAAGGAACTGTCGTTAGTATCCAAGATATAGAAACAGGCGAAAAAAGCATTCCGCTGCACACGGATAATCAAAAATTTGTCATCCTGTCTCTGCAGTGGGCAAACGATAATATCTTATTGATCAGTGCTAAGTTTCCGGCTAACCGTTACGGTACACCGACAACCGAAACCCGCCTTGTTAAGTATGATTTGACCACAAAAAAGACCTCAAGTGTCATTCCCCGCAGTGTCTTAGATCGTCTCAATTGGATCCCGCAACATCAGGGGCAAATTATCGATCTTATGCCAGATGATCCCGACAATATTTTACTGTCATTAGACGGAATGGGCGAAAACGTAGGCGAAGATAGCGTACTAAAAGTCAATTTAGCGCAGGGTAAGTCCAGTTACAGCCAAAATGCTAAAAAGAAGATCATCAGTTGGATTACCGACAGACAACACAAGGTCCGTATTTCTATCTATAACGATGAGACTGAGTACCGTATTTATGAACAGCCAGAACAGAAGAGTGATTCACGCTTACTTTGGACCTTTAAAGCCTTTTCAGAAGACAGTGTTTGGCCCTTAGGTTTCGATGTTGACCCCAATATTCTTTACGTTCGCGCCTATCACCAAGGTTTCGAAGCCATATTTAAAGTCAATCTGACCGATCCTAAGCTCACAAAAGAATTAGTCTACGCCAATGAAGATACTGACGTTGAAGGTAATTTACTCTATTCGAAACTGAAGAAAAAAGTCATTGGTATCAGTGAGGGTGACGGCGAAGAATACACCTTTTGGGAAAAAGAATATGTGAGCCTACAAAATGGCCTAAAAGCCGTGTTACCCAATGCACACAACTACATCACTCAGTTCAGTGCAGATGAACGCCGTTATATAGTGTATTCCACTAGCTCGACCGAGCCCGGTACTTACTATTTTGGCGATAGGGACGAAAAAACGCTTTATCCCATCGCTAACCGATATGGCAGGCTCAAGAGTGAACTCCTCGCCGATACCCAATATTTAACTTATGAGGCAAGGGATAAGCTCAAAATCGATGCTTACCTAACCGTGCCAAAAGGGCTTGAAGCCAAGCAACTGCCGACGATAATCTTCCCCCATGGCGGCCCCATCAGTTACGACAGCAACGACTTCGACTACTGGGCACAGTTCTTCGCAAATCGTGGTTATGCGGTATTTCGGATGAACTTCAGGGGCTCGGCAGGTTACGGCTATGAGTTTATGAAAGCTGGCCTAAAAAGCTGGGGACTCGAAATGCAAAATGACGTCGAAGACGGAACTCGCTACTTAATAGATCAAGGGATTAGCGATCCTAAACGTATTTGTATTGTCGGGGCTAGCTATGGTGGTTACGCGGCCTTAATGGGGGCTGCCATGACTCCCGATCTCTACCGCTGCGCCGTGAGTGTGGCGGGCGTTACCGATGTGGCCTATCTAGTGAAATCGAGCCGAAGATTTACTAACTACAAAGTGGTTAAAGAGCAAATAGGGGATGACTTTGATGCGCTCTATGACCGCTCCCCGATCAGTAAAGCCGATAAAATTAACATCCCAGTATTGCTGCTACATGGTGATAAGGACAGAGTGGTGAAGGTTCAACATAGCCGAGAAATGTATGACGAACTCAAATCACTGAAAAAACCGGTGGAGTATATTGAGCTGGAAAATGGCGATCATTACCTGAGCAATAACGACAACAGACTCGCGACGTTTAAAGCTTTAGATAAGTTCTTAGCTGATAATCTCAACCCAAAGTTATAACTGAACAGCAGCACTTTAAGCGAATGCCAAATATAAAAAACGCGACTCTAAGGTCGCGTTTTTTATTCAGCTCAACCAACAAGATTAAGCGTAAGAATGCTCACCATGTTGGTGATCTGTCACGTCACGTACGCCAGTCAACTCACCTGGGAACATGTCTAACAATTGTTTTTCGATACCATCCTTTAGAGTGATATCAACTTGAGAACAACCGTTACAACCACCGCCGAACTGCAGTACAGCTACACCTTCTTTGGTAATTTCAACCAGCATGATATTACCACCATGGCCGGCTAACTGAGGGTTGATTTCAGATTGGATCACGTATTCGATACGCTCGACTAAAGGAGCATCGCCAGACACTTTACGCATTTTTGCATTAGGCGCTTTGAGCGTGAGTTGTGAACCTAATTGGTCAGTCACAAAATCGATAGTGGCATCCTCAAGGAAAGGTGCACTCTTCTCATCGACCATAGCATTGAAGCCAGTGAACTCGATTTCAATATCATCACTTTCTACTGCATCCGGTGGACAATAAGACACACCACACTCGGCTTGCGAGGTTCCTGGACTGATCACAAATACGCGAATATGAGTGCCTTCAGGTTGATCTGCTAACAACTTAACAAAATGGGCTTGAGCCGCATCGGAAATGGTAATCATGAAAACCTGCTCCGTCAGGGGATACCTGAGTGTTTTAGTAAGAATTAGCCGTATGATACTCCGACTCACCTTGGCTTTGTAGTCCCTTGGGTAGCAAGTTTGTGGATTTTTGCCATAGCGATCACGATTTACTCATCATAAATAAGACTGTAAACACCGTATTATGCACGAATAAACAATCATTCTTTACAAACTTAAGCAACCCAATTGAGTCGCTTAAGTTAGACATAAAACACAAGTTATTTAGCCGCAGCTTGCCCTGCTATGCGCCCAAAAACAATAATATCAGTGTAGGCGTTACCACCGAGACGATTGGTACCATGTGTTAAGCCTGTCACTTCACCCGCGGCAAACAAGCCCGGAATAGCATTGCCTTGCTCATCCAATACACGAGTATGAGTATCAACCACTAGTCCACCCATTGTATGATGCACGGAAGGTGTAGCCTTTAAAATCCAATAAGGTCCTTTACTTAAATCAACCAATCCTGAGCGATGATTAAAAGCCTCATCCTTACCTGTAGCAGCATAATGATTAACATCTTTGATAGTCGATGCTAGTTTTTCCACTGGAATATCGAAAACCTTCGCCGCATCTTCCAATGTATCAACTTTATGCATCAGACCATCTTTAGTGAACTCTTTTAGCTCTCCTTGGTGCATAGCAACGGTATGGGCAACATCTTCAATAGCTTGGTTCCATAACACATAAGTATAACGGCCAGGTTGGGCTAAAATAGCTTGTGAGATAACATCGCGGCGCTCTAATTCCTCAACAAAGCGCTCGCCCTTCTGGTTGATTAACACTGCACCAAAGAAGCGAGAGTCTGCAATCAAGGCAATAGCACCAGAGGTTGGGCTACAAATAGGATATGACTGGATATATCCCATATTTTTAGCTGCTGCATGTATTTTTTCTGCCATCACAATACCGTCACCAGTACCACCTGAATGGCCAGTGCTACCATAACGTTCATCTAACTCTGGGTTGTATTTTTTGCGCATTTTCATGTTAGATGAGAATCCACCCGTAGCAATCACAACACCACGTTTTGCATGGTAAGTGATCGTTTTTCCATTATGAGTCGCTTCTACACCAACAATTCGACCTGTTTGATCTTGGATTAACTTTTCAGCCTTTGTATTTGTATGAATTGGTAAGCCCACTTCTTCGGCTTTAATAGAAAACTTACTGATCACCTCAGCGCCAGTGTGACCTTTAGGGATTAAGGCCCGTTTAACGCTATGTCCACCAAACTGAAATAACTGATCTGGATAAAATTCTACTTTGACGTAATCCCTTAACCACTCTGCAGCCTCTACAGCATTATCGACCATGGTCTTAACCATTTCAGGATCGCCTTTGAAATCTCCACCTTTTAACGTATCGCTAATAAACAGGTCTTTACTATCAGTTACTCCCATATTTTTTTGCACCCAACTACCAGCCACATTCATCTCTGCACCAGAGATCAATGAGTTACCACCAATAATTGGCATCTTTTCAATAATAACAGCTGTTCGACCTGCAGCCATTGCCTCTAAGCCTGCACTAAAACCTGCACCACCCGAGCCAATGACCACGACATCATAGGTATATTCTGCAGGAGTTAATGCTTCACTTTTTTTAGCTGAAGCGACAGCAACTAGTGTTACCCCTGCGGCTTCAATACTCTTGCCCACGGCTTCTTTTAGCGCTTTAGACGTCACTGTTGCACCAGTGATACCATCAACCTCGATAGAGTTGTTATCAATAATTGCCTGTTTCACATCTTTAAATACGGCACCTGCAAGGACTTTATTTTCCTTTTGCTTAAGTACATCAATCGCAACAATATGCCCGTCTTTGAATGTTGTTTCGACCTGCACTTCGCCATGCTTACCTTGAGCAGTACCTTGGCTTTTTATTATTTGATGCGTAACTTGGCAGCCAGCAATAATAGCTATCGCAGTTACAGTAAGACCTATCATGGATTTTTTATAATGCATTATTGCTTCCCTTATCAACTTTTATAAAGAGATTGAATATTTGAAATGATCACTAATAGAGATGAGGCCGTATATTTGAAAAACATCAGACCCTCTGATTAATAGTTAAAATTGATAACCAATCGATATACCATACTCAAGCCCATCGTTATATTGCGAGCCCCAACTATCATAATGAGTTAGATGCAACTTAGAATATATCGAATCTGTTAGTTTTGTTTGTATAGTTGTTATGATTTGGTGGCCGTAACTGTTGTATGAAAAAAGCTCTTGATGTACTTCATCCCTATCGATTTGAGCCTCATAATTTAAGCTTAAACTGTGGTTAAAACCCAAAAAGTCAAATGGATACTTTGCATTCAGTACGACAGCGTAGCCTGATAAATCGTTAAACTTCGCTGATGTAGGTGAAAAATGTCCAAATGTATAGTTCAAACCAACACCATAATTTAATGATAAGTCTTTGAATTTAGCATTATGGGTAAGACCAAAATAAAGATTATCCTCAACTAAAGTTTCACTCGCTGATACAAAGTTTTGCGTCCAAAAATTAAACTGAGAGTCTCCTAGCCTATTTTCTATTATCATTAACGATTTAATTGTAGTTTTGCCATCTATGTTTCTTTGATTTTCAGCGAGTTCGGCAGGATTTTCTAACTTAACATTAGCAAAATAGGATCCCCAATCTGCAATTCCCAGATGATTTAACTTAACAAAAGGTTGATTAAAAACGCCTGGGTTATCATTTTTCGTGTCGTTTGTGTAGAATTTATAACCTAAATCTACGCTAGTCTTATTCACATCAGCATATACTGAACCACTGACAAAAATCGCGCCAAACAAAGCTGTTATAACACTCTTGTTACACATAAAACCTCTCACATATCCATATATTATTTGAGACAATGTTCTTTTAAAAAAAGAATACTATCCATGCCTGATAAACTTTATTGGATTAATTTACTATAGCTAACATGAAGGCTATGTGATCTAGACCCAAAGGCGCTGTTAGATTTAAAAAGTGTGTGGTTAAATGTAGTAAACATCGATGAAATATATTTAAGTCATTTAGTTATAATTAATTTTGCTATAAACATGCCATTTTTTGATGATGTTGTAAAAAACCAATCGAGTTGATCTGCCAGCCGTTTAACCAACAGTAATCCTAAACCGAATCCATTATGACCGTTACTATTGTAGGAATTAATAATTTCAACACAATGACCTTCTTGAGTAATATTAATATCGACTCCACCATGTTCAATACTATTCCTTAATAAATTACTTATTATTATTTTTAAAGGCTGGAGCTGAACTAGCAAACAAGTATCATCAGCTAATAACTGTATTTTTTGTTCATGACCATGTACTTGTTGCTGCTCCTCGATAATACTGAGAAGTAAAGGTGACAGAGCTACGTTTTCTTTTTCTAGGCTGGAGCACTCTTTATTTGTTAACCATAGCAGTGTTTCAATAAGAGACTTCATTTGTCCAGTCGCTTGAGAAGCATACAAAGTCGCTCCAGTGAGTTCACCTTGTTGTAAAGCGAGGATTTCGAATGAAGACTGGCATATTGCAACAGGCGTACGTAATTCATGGCTAGCAAATCGCAGAAAATTTAGCTCCCGCTGCTGAGCCTCTTGAAGTTGTAAAATTGAGTTATCTAAAGCATCAACAATAGCCTTTAATTCAGCATATTCTTGTTTCGGTAAGCTAAGTTTCCCTCCTCCCTCCCAATCATGCTGCTTAATCGCATGGCTAATTTGATGGACAGGTGTAATCACTTTACTTTGCATATAAAACGCAAGGCCTGCGCTTGCACAGAAGGTTATCAATACTAGAAGCAAGATTGCAGTCATGTTTTTAGGTGCAAATTGCAAGTCATGGGTAACGCTGTACTGCAGCCAAACATAGAGTGGCTGGCCACTCTGTGTGTAGTACACACTCAAAGCATCAACAAAGGGACCTTCTGCATGCTCATACAGAATTGTATTCGCATCAGTTAAGACTTCATCATTACTTAATTGTCGAATCAGCGGAGGGATATCTGACCAATTAAGATAGACGGTTAAGTTATCAGTTTTTAGAATCGGCTGATTAAGTAATTGTTTTTGCGGTTGAGCATGTTCCGCCATAGTCAGTAATGACTCAGCAGCTTGCCCTGCATTATGTATGGTGACCTCATGCATAGAAATCATACCTGCACACATCATGCACAGTGGTATAAAGCTATTAATACCTAATGTTATTAATAGAAAAATAACACCCCATACTTGGTAGCTCCGCTTGAGGCTAAGCTTAGGAGCTTGCATTGATATCATCCCTAAGGCTTAGACCGACTCCACGAATCGTATGCAATATTTGTCGTTCAAAGGGTCGATCTATCACCCTTCGTAACAGATGAATATGGCTGCGTAAACTATCACTATCAGGAGCACTATTGGGCCAAATCGTTCGCTCAATCTCTTCTCTACTCACTGTTTCTGGGCTACGCCGAGCTAATAAAACAAGGATCTGCCAGCCTGTTTTAGGTAAAGCAAGAAGCTGTCCTTGGCGATATACCCTATGGTTTCCAAAATCAATTTCTAGCTCCCCAATGACTAGCCTTTGAGGCGCCGGACGACGCTGAGCAACCACCTTCAATCGCGCGACGAGTTCCTCCATTGCAAATGGTTTTACTAAATAATCATCCGCGCCAACAGCAAACCCATTCAAGCGCTCATTCAGACTACTACGTGCGGTTAACATTATTATGGGCGAAGTAATGCACTGTGCTTTCCAGCGTTCACATGCTTCAATCCCATCACCATCAGGCAAATTTAGGTCGAGAATAATAGCGTCAAATTGCTGCTGACTAATGAGCATATCAGCCTGAGCTAGGTTGAAAGCGTAATCGCACTCTATGCCACTCAATTCAAGATATTGAATGATGTTGTTAGAGAGAAGTCGATTATCTTCAACCAGTAATATCAACATATTTAGATCAACTCATATTGATGGGCTAAATGGATTAAGTTTGCTCTATTTGTAGCCCCAAATTTCTTGCGCATAGCTTCCATATGATATTCAACTCCTCTGACACTTATCGGGAGCTGAGTTGAAATTTCGTCATTCTGAAGGCCGTTTGCGACCATGAGCAGGATATCTCTCGCATTATCTTTAAGTAGCGAGCTTTGTAGAAATGGATTGAACAATTGTTTATTACATTCAAACAGCTTGTTTTGGGCTTCCTTTAAAGTGTCTGCCAATCCCTCTAACACCACCTCCGAGGCACTAAGATGGCTGAGTAGTATGAAGCGGCCAGCCCAATGACGATTAGAGTGGCAAGAGATGGGCCAGCTCAAAACACTTTGAATATTATGCTTACTAAACAGTAGGCTGGTCTTATCATTTTTTTCACTCGTGAATCTATACATATAAGATTTTGAAGTATCCAATGAAAAACCAAAATTGAAATCATGGGAGGCTATCTGATTTAAATAAAAACGCTGTAATTCAGCCATAACAGGGGAAGAAGCTATGCTGGCGATAGGTTTTCTTAGTGCCGTAGGAGAGAACAGATTGGTATCTTTTGGAAAGTGATAATTTTCATACGCACAATGTGGAACTCCTTGAAACCAGAAACCACAAAAACCATGTAGCTTTAAAGAGTAGTTTATCGCCTGAATAACGTCCTTCAGCGTTGATGCCGTATCTGCATTTGATCGCGCCAGTTTAGCGTCCATAAATACCCTCCAAACGAAATAATATAGGAAGGTATCTCAATACAAAAAATAAACAAAACCCATTGATACAGATACTTACATCTTGTCGCAAAAGTAAAACTTATTCTTTTTTACTCAGTATTTTTGACATGATTTTGACATACACAAAGATATAATGGAGCAATGCTTTTAACCGTTTTTAAATATCATCCAACAAGCCTGGCGCCTCAGCCCTTGCCAAACACCATACCTGCACATGTACGTATCGCGCTTCGAATAAGCGGGCAATTTCAGAGACTGTGGTGCCTGTCGTGACCACATCATCCACCAGTGCAATCCGCTGGAACGCAAAATCATCCGCTAACATAAAGGCCCCGTGTAAGTTGCGTCGTCGCTGTGCACCCGAAAGTCCGGCCTGCGGCCGAGTGTCTTGCTGGCGCGTTAATCCCTCGCTCACTAATGGCAGTTGTAAGAGCTGTGAAAGCTCATGAGCAATTAACCACGCCTGATTAAATCCCCGTTGTTGTAAGCGTTTGGGATGCAATGGGACTGGCATTATCGCTTGAGGCAGCGAGATTAATCCTTGCTGTTCTAATACCTTAATGCGTGCCACTAAGGCGCTACAAAGCACGGGCAAAGCGGCAAGTTGACCTTGATATTTAATCGCACCAACCCAAGCACCCAAACCTTGATGATAACTACAAGGCGCAATGACTTTACGTGGCTGGCGCTTTTGGCATTCACCGCAATAATCGACTTCTATTTGCATCGACTTACCGCAACCTAAGCAAATAGGCCCATGATATAAGCCAGATTGAAGACAAACGGCGCAAATGCCAGTCTCGGGAAGTGATATGGATTGGTGGCACAGCAGGCAACGGTTAGGTAAACTGCCCGCCAACCACCTTGTACCGAGTTGATAGCCTAAACGCATTATCCGCAAAGCAGATTGCGGCCAAATCCTTTTGACAAAGTACGGCATACATTCACCTAATCCATTTTTGAGGCACTCAAGTGAGCCAAGTGACATCCACAAACCAAGCAAATTTGCATATTGAAATCAGCGGCCAAGGGCCAGATCTGGTGATGCTTCACGGTTGGGGAGTGAATAGCGCTGTGTTTACGCCATTACATGAGTCACTGTCTCAGTATAGGGTGCACTATGTAGACTTGCCGGGCTTCGGCCATAGCCAAATGGTTGAAGGTGGCCTATCAACCTGGGTCGATACCTTAGTCGCTGCATTGCCTGAACACGCTATTTGGGCCGGCTGGTCACTCGGTGGGCTAGTTGCGACTCAGGCAGCGTTAAGTTATCCACAAAAAATCAAAGGCTTGATTACTATTGCCTCATCCCCTTGCTTTATGGCAAGGGAAGACGAAGCATGGCCGGGCATTCCGCCACAAGTCCTTAATCAATTTAGAGAACAACTCGGCCAAAATTTACCTAAAACTATAGAGAGATTTCTGGCGATTCAAGCCATGGGTAGCGAAACCGCCAAGGAAGATATCAAACGACTGCGCGATCTTGTCCTCGCACGTCCTTTACCCAATACCAGAGCCTTAACTCAAGGCCTAAATATGCTAACCGACGTCGACTTAAGGCAGCAACTGATAGAGTTGCAACAACCTTGGCTAAGGATCTGGGGCCGACTCGACGGGCTAGTGCCCAAACGCGTACCACCTAAAATGCCCATCACAGCTCAAAGTGAAGATGTGATGCTCGCCAAAGCTTCTCACGCGCCGTTTATTTCCCATCAACAGGAGTTTTTGCAGGTATTTATGCCTTGGTTAGCGTTACAGACACGTTAACGCTTTATCTTTGAGCGATTAATGACTAGTATTTAACCATTAATGTGCCAAGGAATTTTCCATGTTAGTTGTCAGTAACTACCCCCAAGTCCCACTAGCGACCAGTAATGTCGCGACGGACTCGGCTCGGGTCGACAACCAACTGAAACCTGTGGTCATTCCCCCACAAGCTGCCACTAAAGGCCATGAAGAACGCGCCTTTAATCCGCAGAATGAACGCACAGCAGATCAAACTCAGCAACAAACCAAAACGCTCGAGAATAATCAGCAACAAGTTCAAGAAAAACAGCAGCAACAGCAATCCTCGCAGCAACAAAGCCAACAACAGCAAGAGAAAAAAGCCCCCCTTGTGGTGGCCGAGCGGGTGTTACCTAAGACGCTTAAAGTTGCTGCACGCGGTCAAGCGGCGTTGCAACGCAAGGATATCCGCTTAAAGGTCAGTCAAGGTGCAGCAAATTATGCCAGCAGTAACGCCAAAGCGAATACCAGCAGTACGTCAAGGCTATCGCTTCAAGGTGAATCGACTCAATTTTATCAACAACTTGGGCAACGCATTGGTCAGTTCTATCAACAACAGACTCAACCAGAACAAGAATCTATTATGTCGACGTGGATTTAACCTATTCCAATCGTATTAATCCATTTGCGCACAAAATTAACCTGAATGATAAACAAAAATGCCGCTAAAAATAGCGGCATTTTTTATGCTGTTTAACGCTTATTTAGGCAAACGATACAGCTCTTGCTGGTAGGCCAAACTGCCCCACAATGCCCAACTTAAGGCTTTCTTCTCTAGCGCTGCCGCAGCTGGCGCATAAGGCGTTAACTGCTCAGTTTTTTCGTTATATTCGAAACCTTGAGCCGCTTTTTCTGGCTGCAGGATCACTACATCTTTACCTTCCATCAGGGCAAAGTTTTTATCGTATTGCATTAACGCGCGCCCCGGCCAATCATCGCTGACCTGAGTCAAATCTCGGCCCAACATAGGATAAGAGTCTGAAATACCAATCAATGATAACAGTGTTGGCGGTAAATCAATTTGGCTCACAATGCGATGATCGCGTTTTGGCGCTAAATTATCCCCAAGGATTAAACCCGGAATCCGAAAACGTGACACTGGCACCAGATCCGCGCCACCCACTCGACTGTCATGGTCGGCAACCACGATAAAAATCGTGTCTTTCCAATAGTCCGCGTTTTTCGCCAGTTTGAAAAACTCACCAATCGCATAGTCGGCATATTTCGCCGCATTATTACGGGTTTGCTTAGGTTGCTCGTACAGCTCGATACGATCATCTGGGAATTCGAATGGATCGTGGTTGCTCGAGCTAAACACTAAACTAAAGAAAGGCTTACCTTCGCTGTGCAGACGCTCAAACTCACTATTCGCCTTGCGCATTAAGTCTTCATCAGAGGCGCCCCACGAGCCCACAAAGGCCGGAGATTTATAATCTTTCTGATCTATGATGTCACTAAAGCCGTTGCCCAAAAAGAAACTACGCATATTGTCGAAATGGCTCTCACCACCATAGATAAACTGCGTGGTATAACCATGATTTTTAAGCAGTTCAGCTATGCTAAAAAAACCAACTTGGCTCTTACCCAGTTTCACCACAGCACGGGCTGGAGTCGGGGTAAAGCCTGTTGTCACGGCTTCGATTCCGCGCACTGAACGAGTACCAGTAGCGTACAAGTTATCGAAATACCAACCTTCTTTGGATAAAGCATCGATATTCGGAGTCAGGGGTAAACCGCCTAAACTGCTCACAAAACGTGCGCCTAAACTCTCTTGCAGTAAGATCACTAAGTTCTTTGGCTTTCCGGTATAACTGGCTTGGTTAAAGCTTAGCGATGGGATATCCGTAGAGGTAAATGCACTGTCAGGACGACCACTTTCCTGTCTTATGGTCGCAATAATCTCAGCATTATCTAACTTACCATACACTTTAGAAGCATCTTCTTCACTGCCCATTTGCTTGATGGCAAACACTAATGAATAGGCTGAATTGATAACTAACGAGTTAACTAATGGATCATCGGCAAAGGCCACTAGAGCAGGGTTAAGTGGTCTATGACCTAAGGTTGAACGGGCACCTAATATCGTGATAGCGATAACAATTAATGCTAATACTGGACGCCAATACCAGCGTGGAAAGCGTAAATTTTTAGTGAGCTTACCGCTTAATATCCAACCGCCCCATAGTGTACCTATAGTTAATAACACGGAGAAAATCAGCTCAAGTTTACGACCCGCCCACAGCATAGAAAGCACTTCTTTTGGGTAGATCAAATATTCCACATACAAACGATTCGGGCGAATACCGTATTCTTCGATAAATGCAGGGGTCGATGCTTCTAAAAACAACATGATCCACAGACCGACGGTTAACCACACACGTAGAATCGGCTGCCACAGACGGCCAATAAAATGATCACCCGAAAATAATGCGGTTCCTAGGGCGGCAATACCCCATAACCAACACAGGGTAGCGATATCGACACGCAAACCTTGGATTAATAGATGCGACCAACCATCAACAGCGGCCACGCGATCGGCTTGCCAAAGCCCTAAAGCGATACGGCTCGCGGTGGCAATAAAAAGCACTAATAGTGAGAAAATAAAGATGGCGCGGAAAGGCCCATGGGCATTGTGATGCCCGCGAGGTGATAAACCAGATTGCATGTGTTACCCCAAAACGTATAAAGAGCCACTCAGCGTTGGAGTGTCAATTTGAAAAAAATCGGTGAATAAGCTGTGCTATGACAACCGATTTTGCTTAACGTTGCATTAAATGCCGACTTTATATTCCCTAAGACGACATTGATGCAACAATTTTGTGAGTAACATGTAAAAAAGTCGACTCGGACATGGCTTAAGTCCGAGTCTTAACGGTTAACGCTTACTTTTTCAGCTTAGCGAAGGCATCGGCAAAGGCATTGCCCATGGCCGCGTTCGCAGGTGCTTTAGGTGCTTGCTTTTGCGTAGGACGCGCAGCAGGTTTCGTCGACTGTGGTGCCTTACCATTATGAGTTCTGGCAGGATTATGTGGTCTTTGCTGCGATTTACTTTGATCGATAGCTTCATCCAAACGCATGCTCAAACCGATACGGCGACGCTCAACGTCCACTTCCATCACTTTGACTTTAACCACATCACCCGCCTTCACGATTGTGTGGGGATCGCTGATAAACTTGTCGGTCAGAGAAGAGATATGCACCAGTCCATCTTGATGCACGCCAATATCAACGAAGGCACCAAAGTTGGTCACGTTGGTCACCACGCCTTCGAGCACCATTTCTGGTTTCAAATGTTTAAGTTCTTCCACACCATCTTTAAACTTGGCGGTTTTGAACTCACCACGGGGATCGCGTCCCGGCTTATCCAGCTCGGCTAAAATATCCGTCACAGTTGGTAAACCAAACTCCGCCGTAATAAACTCTTCAGGTTTGATGCTACGCAGTAGATCTGAGTTACCCATCAGGCTCGCCAGCTCCACTTGCTTAGTCTTAGCGATAGTTTCCACTAACGAGTAAGCCTCAGGATGCACTGACGAGGCATCGAGTGGGTTGTCACCTTCACGAATACGCAAAAAACCCGCTGCTTGCTCATAGGCTTTAGGCCCTAAACGTGGCACTTTCAGTAACTCTTTACGATTCTTAAACTGACCATTGGCATCGCGATAATCGACCACGTTTTTCGCTAACGTCTTGTTTAAACCGGCCACTTGCGACAACAAAGGCGCAGAGGCCATGTTGAGATCCACACCCACGCCGTTTACACAGTCTTCCACCACGGCTTCCAGCGAACCCGATAATTGGCTTTGGCTCACGTCGTGTTGGTATTGGCCCACACCGATAGACTTAGGCTCAATTTTCACCAGTTCGGCTAACGGATCTTGCAAACGACGCGCGATAGACACAGCACCACGAATCGAGACATCGAGATCAGGAAACTCTAGCGCCGCCAATTCCGATGCCGAATACACAGACGCGCCCGCTTCGCTGACCATCACTTTAGTCAACTCTGGATGGGTATCTTTCACGGCGGCAATCAGCTCAGCGGCCAGCTTGTCGGTTTCCCGTGATGCCGTGCCGTTACCAATCGCAATCAATTCAACCTTATGCATTTTGACTAAGTTCGCCAGAGTACGAATCGACTTTTCCCACAGATTTTGCGGTGCATGCGGGAAAATCGTCGCATGGCACAACATCTTACCCGTGTTATCGACCACCGCCACTTTCACGCCAGTACGTAAACCTGGATCGAGTCCCATGGTGGCTTTCGCGCCCGCTGGAGCGGCCATCAATAAGTCACCTAAGTTACGGGCGAAAACTTTTATCGCTTCGGCTTCGGCGCGTTCGCGCATTTGCGAAATAAACTCTGTTTCCATCTGTAGCGCAATCTTAATGCGCCATGTCGCCGTCACCACGGTTTTCAACCACTGGTCGACGCTGCTATCACCCAATTTCAGCCCTAAATGATCGCAGATAATTACTTCGCAGTAACTACCTTGACCGGCCTCAGCAGCAGGATCGGCATTCATAGATAGGGATAAAAAACCTTCGTTACGGCCACGCAGCATCGCCAGCGCACGGTGAGAAGGGAGCTTAGCTAACTGTTCGGTATGCTCGAAATAATCACGGAATTTCGCGCCTTCTTTCTCTTTACCTGCAATTAAGCGGCTTTCTAACACACTGTTTTGGCTTAAATGTTCACGCACTTTACGCAGTAATTCCGCGTCTTCGGCGTAGCGCTCCATCAAGATATAACGCGCGCCTTCAAGCACAGCTTTCACATCGACAAAACCCGCGTCGCTATTGATATAACCCGCCACTTTGGCTTCGACATCGGCGCTACGATCAGCCAGTAAGGCATCTGCTAATGGCTCAAGCCCAGCTTCGATAGCGATTTGGCCCTTAGTGCGGCGCTTAGGTTTGAATGGCAGATACAAATCTTCGAGACGTGTCTTGCTGTCTGCGTCGTCAATAGCCCTTTGTAATTCTGGCGTTAACTTACCCTGAGCTTGGATGCTAGACAGAATCACTTGGCGTCTGTCGTTCAGCTCACGCAGGTAACCTAAACGTGTGTACAAGGTACGCAGTTGCGTATCGTCTAATCCGCCCGTGGCTTCTTTACGATAACGGGCAACGAAGGGAACTGTCGCACCATCGTCAAGCAGAGTGATGGTTGCGGCAACTTGTTGCTCACGAACATTCAGTTCTTGAGCGATAATCTGAGCGATGTTATGTGCATTAGTTTGCATAAATAAAGTGTCGTGCCTAACTGTAAAGTAAGTCGTTATTGCGCCAAAGATACCACAGGCGCCCCGTATGTTTCATGCTAAAACCTAGGTCAAATCAGAGTCTTTGATCTTTCCCCGTCATGCCATGGCGACCGCAGCAGTTGTCACGGCGGCAACCCTGTCGCTAATCTGCCTCGCTGGCGAGAGTGGTTTCAAAAGGAGTGTAACGGATCTGATTGATATACCACTCTTTTGGACCCGATGGCGTTTGCACTACCACCTCATCGTCCACTTGCTTGCCGATTAAGGCACGCGCCATGGGCGAGTCGATGGTGATGTAGCCCAATTTGGTATCGAGTTCATCTTTACCGACGATCCGGTAACGCACGCGATCACCCGCTTCATTTTCGAGCTCGAACCAAGCGCCGAAGAATATTTTACCTTCCTGCTGCGGTGAGTAATCGACGATTTTTAACTCTTCCAGCCGCTTAACTAAGTACCTGACTCGGCCATCAATTTGTCTTAACAAACGCTTGTTGTAGGTGTAATCAGCGTTCTCACTACGGTCGCCTTGCGCCGCCGCTTCTTGGACTTTAAGGGTGATTTGCGGCCGATATTCTTTCCACAAATACTTCAATTCTTTATCTAAAGTTTGCCAACCCTGTCGGGTGATCAAATGCGCTTTCATACTCATTACTCAATCGTTGGATTAAACGACCACAATTGATGCGGGATAATATATTGGACTGATGATACTCAGACTAGACGCTAAAGTTAACTCACTAAATCATCTCTGTGCATAATGGCTTTGAATTCACCGCTTTTGCTGATGCCAATTTAGTTACAATTTCACCCTTAGCGTGAATAAACGCGAGTATTCCCATGCAATTTCATTTGCTTAGTATTAACATTGGGCAATCAATGTCAGCATTTATCTCATTCAAGCCACTAAGGTGAGCTAGTCGCCTAGGTTGAATGCGGCTATATTAGGCAGATTCGTTTTCAATTTCAGCCAGTTGGTTAATCTTAACTGTTTCTCGTCAGTAGAATAAGCACCAATCTGAGCAATTAAAGGACATCCCATGGGACAAGAAACCTCGAAAATCCTCGTCGTCGATGATGATATGCGCCTGCGAGCGTTACTCGAGCGTTACCTGATGGAGCAAGGTTATCAGGTGCGCAGCGCGGCCAATGCCGAGCAGATGGACCGCCTATTAGAACGCGAAAACTTCCATCTACTCGTGCTCGACTTGATGCTGCCCGGTGAAGATGGCCTGTCTATCTGTCGCCGTTTGCGCCAGCAAGGTAATCCTATTCCGATCGTGATGCTGACGGCCAAGGGCGATGAAGTCGACCGTATTATTGGCCTAGAGTTAGGCGCCGACGATTATCTGCCAAAACCTTTCAATCCACGGGAATTACTCGCACGGATCAAAGCCGTGATGCGTCGCCAAACCCAAGATGTGCCCGGTGCGCCCGCCCAGCAGGAAGCGCAGATCAGCTTCGGTGAGTTTTCGCTGGATTTAGCCACTCGTGAGATGTACCACGGCGACGAATCTATTGCGCTCACCAGCGGTGAGTTTGCCGTGCTTAAAGTGCTCGTTACCCATCCACGCGAGCCCTTGTCTCGGGATAAGTTGATGAACCTCGCCCGTGGCCGCGATTATTCGGCGCTAGAACGCTCCATCGACGTGCAAGTGTCACGTTTGCGGCGTTTAATCGAAAAAGATCCTGCGAATCCGCGTTACATTCAAACTGTGTGGGGATTAGGTTATGTGTTTGTGCCCGATGGCGCCGCGCGTCGATGAGCCGCATTGCCATCTTAATCTGCTGCAGTTATTGAGCCCCCGATGAAAGCTAAGTTTTGGTGGCGGTTTATGCCTCGCAGCGCGTTTAGCCAAACCGTGATGCTGATTGGTTGTCTATTACTGATCAATCAGCTGGTGTCTTACGTCACAGTTGCCGTCTATGTGCTTAAGCCAAGCTACCAACAAATCAATCAATTAATCGCTCGCCAAGTCAAATTGCTGTTTGTCGATGGCATAGATATTGGCCGCGAACACTTAACCATAGTCGATGCCCTCAATGCCAAAGTCCACGACGATGGCATGAAGATCTACAATCAACAGCAAGCGCGCGAAGCTGGTATTGAGCAAGCGACTTACTATGGTTTCTGGTCGGCGCAGATGTCGGAATATCTCGGCGGCGACGCCGAAGTGCGCGTCACCCACGGCAGCGTATTACAGATTTGGATCCGTCCGCCACAGGCGCCCTCGATTTGGATAAAAGTGCCACTTATCGGCCAGAATGTTTCAGACCTTTCGCCGCTCACCCTCTATTTAATGGTCATAGGCGCCCTCAGCGTCGCTGGGGGGTGGTGGTTTGCCCGCCAACAAAACCGTCCACTTAGGCGACTACAAAAAGCCGCGATTGCCGTTTCCCGCGGTGAATTCCCCGATCCCTTGCCGCTTAATGGTTCGAGTGAAATTGTCGAAGTGACTAACGCCTTCAACCAGATGGCGCACAGCATGAAACAACTGGAGCAGGACAGAGCGCTATTGATGGCGGGGATCTCCCACGACTTGCGCACACCGCTCACCCGTATTCGCCTCGCCTCTGAGATGATGGTTGAGGAAGATCAATATCTTAAAGATGGCATAGTCAATGATATCGAAGATATGGACGCCATCATCAGCCAGTTTATTGCGTATATTCGCCAAGATCAGGAAACCAGCCGTGAGCTAGGCCAAATCAATAAACTCATTCAAGATATCGCTCAAGCAGAAGCCAATCGCGCTGGTGAAATTGAAGTGGTGTTAACTGACTGCCCAGAAGCCCAATTCCAAGCGATTGCCATTAAACGGGTACTGAGTAATTTAGTCGAAAATGCCTTTCGCTATGGTTCAGGCTGGATCCGCATTAGCTCACAGTTCGATGGTAAACGTATCGGTTTTAGCGTTGAAGATAACGGCCCTGGGATCGACGAGTCACAAATCACCAAACTATTTCAACCCTTTACCCAAGGTGATATCGCCCGTGGTAGTGTTGGTTCGGGCCTAGGCCTCGCCATTATCAAACGGATTATCGACAGACACCAAGGGCAAATTACCCTCTCCAACCGCGCCGAAGGCGGTTTAAAAGCCCAAGTGTGGCTGCCGCTGGAATAACGCGAGATCACATATTTGCAAATCAAATGACAACGCTGACATCCAAGTGAGCACTTGTCATATTAATGTCACCTTAAATTCATAAACTCAGCACAGTTACTGGCTCTGACCATTATGAAGATTGCAAAATGAAAATTTCAACGCTGTCGCTTTCTGCTTCTGCCCTGTTGTTATTGCTCGCGGGATTGCTAGCAGCCGTAGTGCTGTGGAGCAGTGATCAGCGGCAACAAATTGAGCAGCAAACACTTACATTACAAGCTATTCAGCAGGATTTTCTCGTCGGTGTACGCCGCGATCTCGATGGCTATTTAGCCAGTGGCAACGCTAGCCAACTTGAACAAGCGAAAACCAAACTCAGCGCCATTAAGAACCAGCTCACGCAGCTTAACCTCGCAGCCATGGGCGCTACCGACAATGACTTGCAAGCCAGCCTAAGCAACTTCATTCAAGATTTAGATACCAAGTACCGCGCCGCGGGTAAACTCGCTGGCAACCCTAGGCAACTGCTCGCCCACGCCGAATCTGAAATGCTCGACTATAACCGTCGTCTGGGCAGTTATGCCGATAAAGGCTTAGCCACAAATGCGGCGGTCGCCGAACAATATCTGCAATTGAGCCGCAATTTACCTTCTATCGTCTACCAACTTTCCCAACTGACCGATGGTTATCTGATCGGTAAAAATCAGCAGCTCAAGGGTATTTTAGACAGCACCAGCAAAGAGCTAAATACGTGGCACGACTCCCTCAGCGCACTGCCGTT
This sequence comes from Shewanella vaxholmensis, assembly GCF_031932135.1. Classification (NCBI taxonomy): domain Bacteria; kingdom Pseudomonadati; phylum Pseudomonadota; class Gammaproteobacteria; order Alteromonadales; family Shewanellaceae; genus Shewanella; species Shewanella vaxholmensis. Next base: position 148,722 of record NZ_JAUOEV010000004.1, on the reverse strand, counting down.
AATCGGCGTATATGAACAGCAAGAAGCAGATGAATTTGCACTCGGTGCCAGCGAACCAGAACAGATTGAAGTCGGCGAAAGTGACCGCAGTGAACTGCTGAGTCTCGCCAATCGATACAATAAAGAAGTCGCTAATACCCACCAATTGCTGCAAGCCAACCAAGAGATGCAAGATCAACTCATTCAAGCGATTAGCAATGTGGAACAACAGCTTATTGGCTTAGGTGAGGCTCAAGCAGCAAAGAATCAACAGCTGAAATATGAGCTACAACTGATCCTCTACACTATGGTTTCCATCATGGCCTTGTTTTCGATTGGTTATTTAATCCTGCAGCAAAACCGCGTCGTCAAACCGTTAAAACGTCTCAACCAAGCCTTTATGAAATTAAGCGAATCAAACAGCCGCGAGCGTTTAGACATTAATCGGCGCTGCGAGACGGGCCAAATCGCAGGTCATTTCAACCAGTTGCTGCAAAGGTTTGAACAGGAAGACGAGGCACAGCGCCAACAAATCACTAAGGTTTCTCAATCATTAAGCCAACTGGTTGCGCGCATTACTCAGCTATCGCAGCACACAGAGCACACTCAGACGATTGTGGCCGATACGCAAACACAGACCGAACATATCCGCAGCCTCGCCAATGAGGTGAGCCACACTTCGGCACTCGTAGAAGACAGCGCCGCCGAAACCATGCGCCAAATGCAGTCGAGCCAAACCGAAGCAGAGGCAGTGCTGAGTGCAACCGAGCAGACACAAACCGCCGTAGGTCTTTGCCATGCTTCCCTTGAAAGCCTGAATAACTCAGTGACGGATGTGTCGAAAATCATTGATGTGATTGGCAATATCGCCGAACAAACTAACTTACTCGCCCTCAATGCCGCCATTGAAGCTGCGCGGGCGGGAGAGCAAGGTCGCGGCTTTGCCGTGGTTGCCGATGAAGTGCGAAATTTAAGTCAGCGCACCCAAGTGTCCTTAAACGAAATCGTGAAGATTCTGCAGCAACTGACCCAATCGAATCATGCCCTCAGTGAGAGTGTCGATGGCATAGCACAGGCCACCAGCAGTCAAAAACTGCGCGCTCAAAGCCTATGGCAAGTGGCACAAACGGTGCAAAATCAAGCGAGCGACATGGCCAATACCGCTAAACAAGGTTCGCTCAATGCCAAGGAGCAAGTCGATTATCTCGATCAATTTGTGCGCACTATGGATAGCTTAAAAGAACAGGCGCAAACCAGTTCACAACAGAGTGAAGTCATTGCCCAAGAAGTGCAGCAGAGTGTAGAAGATATTGAAACCAGCTTGGGGATTGGGCAAAGCCAAATAAACCGTGCGGCCTAAAACCGCACATTTATTCACTTAATTTCTCTATTTGTGTTTAATCGTCGATTCGACAATTATAGATATTAGAACCATCGAACTGACATTCGACATCAACCCATTTGCCTTCAAATGGCGTTAATGAAGTATCAGTCGTTTGATAGCCCCACAAGGTCTTTTGCATCACAAAACCCGACAAATCAAGCTCATTGCTTCGCACTTCAAGATCAACTTCTTTCACTAACCACTGGTTGTCTGCGAGTTCAACACCTTCTATTTGAATCCATTTTTGGTCAAGTGTCGCTAAGGTTAAACCGTCATCGAATTGAGTTCTGGCATCAATATCAAATGTAAATCCATTAATTTGTAGCTGATTATTGGTGGTCAGTGTCGCCAGACCTTCTAGCTCGAACTTTTTACCTAAGGTTGGAGGTATTCCACCATTATCATGTGATGTTTCAAATTCAACTTCTCTGGCCCATAAACCCTGCGGCATAGATTGAATATCTACATCGACTAGCTTGCCTTCAACCAAGTTAGCTTGCTTGCCATCTTCAAATTGAGTATTTGTAGTGACATAGAGTCGAGTACGGGCATTAAGCTCAAACTGCGTTTTATCTTGGTTGACCCAAGTAATAGTCCCTTCTAGCTCCATATCGTTAAAAGACGCCGTATCTTCCACCTCGACTTCAGAGGCCAAAAATGAAGCACCACTTTGCTGGCCTTCCACTTCGACCCATGAGCCTTCCTGTAAGCTGCCTTCTAAACGTGCGTTGGCATAATTAATCACTGCCGAACCGATATTGAATTGTTGCGCAGTCTTATTTAATCCAGAGACACGTCCCTCGATTTCAGCAAACGCAAAATTGGGGATAAGGTTTATAGAATTAACCTGCCATTCTCCCATTACCGTTGGGTAACCATTTACCGCCACCCAATCGCCTACTTTATACTGGGTAGCGTCCGCTGGTTTAACGACTAAATTAATCCCATTAACGGCAATAGTATTTTGATTAACGGAACTGACTTCACCCACGAGGCTTGGATCTAATATGACATTTTTAGCCTGTTGGCCTTCATTATCAATTTTGACCCTCATCCCCATTTGAATGGCATTTACCTCTAACGGCTGTTGACCATAGTGAATCTTAGCATTAGCGATATTTACGTTATATCCGTTGACCGTAATCGAATTATTGTCAGAAGCAATATTTGTTACTGTACCGTTAATTTTTGCGGGTAACGTAGGTTGTGGAACGATAGGATCGGGTTTAGAGGTATCTGTTGATGAATCATTACCACCGCAACCTGCCAGCAAAATGGCCGTAATACAGACTAAGAGTTTATTCATTTTCTTCCCTATTATGTCTTGTTAAATCAGTGCTGGGCATCTTAGTATGAAGATCGTCAAGCAAATGTGAAGAAATGAATTAACCTATGAAAGTATTAATTGTTGATGATAATCATGATGTTATTGAAACAATCATGGATTATTTAACCCTAGAAGGTATTATTGCCGACTGTGCATATCACGGGGAAAGTGCAATCAATTTAATTCAACAAAACCATTACGATGTCATCATAATGGATATTATGATGCCCAAATTAGACGGTATTAATACGGTTAAAAAACTGCGTGAAGAAATTTATTGTAATACACCGATTATATTTTTAACCGCCAAAGATAGTTTGCAGGATAAAATTGATTCTTTTACATCAGGTGGGGATGATTTTTTAAATAAACCTTTCGCGATGGAAGAATTATGCTTACGACTACATTCACTGCATAATCGTGGCCCACGTTTAGATGTGGGTATTTTGCGCTTCAGTGATATCAGTTTAAATTTGCAAACCCATCAAGTTACCCGTGCTGGTAAAGAAATTAAGCTCAGTAAAATTCAGCGCACCATTCTTTCACTGTTACTAAAACATGCGCCCGCTATCGTGAGTAAAGAGCAATTGGTAGATACAGTATGGGGAGATGATGCTCCTTCGAGTGATTCACTTCGCAGCCACATATACAGCTTACGCAGTGCACTCGATAAAGGTTTTTCAGACTCAAAATTAGAGACTATCCATGGCCAAGGTTACCGACTTATCCCCTGAGCATTTTCCGAGTTTATATAAAAAAATCCGCCTCACTTTTTTAGTATTAACTAGCTTGATGTTTGCCATTTTTTGGAGCCTCATTTATATCGCCGAAGAACAAATTGAGAAGATTAGCCTCGAGCAAACGCTGGCCACAGAGACTCGCGAATATCTAAAGAATTATCAAAGGTTTGGTGATAAAGCACAGCTCCCCGATATCAATGAATTGAAAACATATTGGAGCAAAGAGTTTGTACCAGCTTGGCTGCAACCTTATCAAAATACCGGATTTTACGAACATCAACTGGGTGGTGAAGATAAACACTTTTTGATATCCGCTCATCCTTCTGGGCAAGGGCTGTTGTATGTGGTTTATAAGGATGACGCGGACGATTTCCTTGATAGCTATGAAGATAGAATGCACATTTTGATCTCTATTATGGGGATCGGTTTGCTCCTGTTTATCATGGCGTATGGATTGTATTTTGTACGTCTGCTATCCAGTCCACTCGCTGAGATTGAAAATAAAATCAATCAACTATCACCCAAAAGACCGACATCAACACCGAGTACTTCATACCGTGAAACCCGCCAGATTGAGCAAACCCTATTAAGCAACAAAGCTAAAATTGCCGCCTACTTCACTCGGGAACAAGAATTTAGCCGTTTTGCCTCCCATGAGCTACGCACGCCCATTATGGTGATCCAAGGTTCGGTAGAATTGCTCAAAAAAATCCCCAATGCGACAACCGAGGCTCAACAATTAATGGTCAAAAAAGCCATTACACGTATTGATTACGCAGGGCATCAAATGAAAACGCTCACCGAGGCCTTTTTACTTCTCGGAAAAGAAGACATTGAATCCCAGCACTACAGCCAAATTGATTTAGCACCACGCCTTGAACACATTTTAGCTGAAATGGCGCAGCATTTTGCCAAGCAAGAAATCACCTACAGCTTAACGCTTAAAGATTGCTTGAGCATCAAGGCGCCACTGAGCTTTATTGACATAGTGATAGGTAATTTAATTAAAAATGCTTTCAATTACAGTGCCGGAAACATTGAAATTACGATGCAAAGCAACCAATTATGGATACTGAATCCACTAAGCACTCAAAGTACTGATACTTCAGGCTATGGCTGCGGATTAATTATTATTGAACGTATTTGCGAGCGAATGGGCTGGGCATTTTCAACCCAAAACGATGGTGCTAGCTATCAGGCTTATGTTCAGTTTATAGATAATACCCATTAGCTGAAGTTAGCTTGAATAAATGACCTCGTTTTAGCAAATTCTGAGTTGCAAAACCAATCTTCACAACCGCTTCACGCTTGTCTTGGCACTATGCTCGCAACACTGTAATAGCCATTGAGGCTGAGTTACATAAAACCATAGAAAGGACAAACAGATGAATAAAATGACTCTTACCGTTTTCGCAATGGCACTTTCATTCACGACTATAGCCAGCCAAGCAGGCTTTCAACCTACAACGGGTGAACCTCAAATACAGGGTGGCTTCCAAGGGCCGAGCGTAAGACAAGTGATTCATGATGTGGTGAGCGCGCTCAATGCCAGTGATGACGCCCAAATTGAGTTAACGGGCCATATCATTTCTTTCATTGGACACGATGATTATATTTTCCGTGACGCTACGGGTGATATTAAGGTCGAAATTGATGATGATTTATGGCGCGGCAACACAGTAACACCTGAGACTCAGGTCATTATTCGTGGTGAAGTGGATAAAAATTGGTCTGAAGTGACCATAGATGCAGACAACATTCAAATCGTACAATAAATTGATTTAGTTAAAGCCAGCCAATGAATGGCTGGCTTTGGTCACATCCAAACTTCATGTCTTAAATACGCTTAGATAGCAGCCAAAACAACTTCAGCTTTACTGGCTTCAAAAGCCTTTGGCTCTTCAACATTCAGCAGAGTCACTACGCCGTTATCTATGATCATGGCGTAACGTTGTGAACGCACGCCACCAAAACCAGCTGTATCCATTTCTAAGCCTAACGCTTTAGTAAAGCTAGCATCGCCATCGGCTAACATCATCAATTCAGAAGCATTTTGCGCTTCGCCCCAGGCTTTCATCACGAAGGCATCATTCACTGATACACAGGCAATCAAATCCACGCCTTTCGCTTTAAATTGATCGGCTAATACCACATAACCAGGTAAATGCGCTTCAGAACAGGTCGGAGTAAAAGCACCGGGTACAGCAAACAATACCACTTTTTTACCAGCAAACAGTTCAGTAACTTGGTGATTAACCATGCCATCTTTCGTCAGTTGGCTTAATGTGGCGGCTGGTAATGTTTGACCTTGAGCAATCATGTTTATCTCCATTGAGTTAAATTAACCTGTCCATACTAGCCCTATTTACCTGAGATAAACACAGAGAGAAATAAGGGTGATTAGGCGCGAGTGCGATTCATCCGCAGCCCGGCACACAAACCGAGGAATAACAGACCCAATACCGATAAACTACCACCACTTTCTTCGACAACTATAACTTCAGGTTCTCGGTCTCGGTCGCTACTTTCCAACGGCAAGGCATACAAACTATCGGTTTCATCGGCACTGATGGTCGCGACAATGTCGCTGTAACCCACTTCATACACATCAATCAACACATCATAGTGATCCGTCGCATAACCCGTGTAGAGCGTAGTCAGCACTTCATAGTCGTCCTGTGTTGAATCGCCATAAATAGTAAACACGTCTGTGGTGTAGTAATGCACCCAAGGGCCGCCATTACGACTGAGATACAGCTCAGCAAATAAGTCGGCTCTATCATTAAGATAGGCGCCGTTTACATCGACGTCGAAGGTCACACTAAAAGTTTGATAAAATCCATCGTAGTCAAAGTCTTCGAACAAACGGCTGCTGGCATCAAAAATCGAAAAGCTGTGATACACAGGGGCGCGGTAGGGATCTTCACTGGTCGCGCTCGAACTCGGTATGCCTTGGCTCGCATGTTTCGCAGTGACTTGCTCACGCGTCATCGGCGAGGCGCCCATTAGTTGCACGCGGTTTGCCGTCGGCGATTTGGCCGATAATACGGGCGCCAAGGATTTAACGGCCGCAGCGGCAGCTTCAGTGACATTTTTTGCTGGCGCCGCTTGTTGTAACAGGGCTAAAGCTTGCTGTTCCTGCTCGGCCGCTTGCTCGCTGTTTTCGGCTTTTTTGGCAATGCCGACACTGGCCGCAGTAAATGGCGTTAAGCTTTGCGATGACTCTAGTTCGCGGGGCTGAGCGCTAACAGCGGAGGACGCTAAAAACAGCGCGGCAATGGCCGTCGCTTTAATGAAATGACCGTTAACTGTGGCTGCCATACCTTGTTTATTGAGTGTGTTCATCTTGAATACCCCATGGATAACCCGTTCAAATTGGAGCCATTAAAGTGCAATGAAGGTGAACATAAGCTGAACATCAACATTTAGTGTTTTTTAACGTAAAAATACGTTCAGCCTTAGTTCATCTGGATTAGCCGACACTAGGGCATATTGAATGCGAGCATAGGAATAGACTCGCTGACAGAGCTTCAGTTCTGTCACGCATAACAAAATGACTACCAAAGTTAATTTTGATGGAATTGTGCCAACCAATTGGCTGATCTCTATGTGTTTGTTAAGGTGATGAGGTATTCTTAGTCGACTCGATAAGTTATCCATCTCATTCATTAACTTAAGATCACCGAACATTGCGGGTACCAGATATGAAACTTGGTTTGACATTGGCCCTAGTCGCTTGCTTATTCGCCTCCTTTGGCAGCATGGCAGGCAATGATAGACAGGATGATCGCACTCAGTCTCGCAGCCAAAATGCGAAGAATGAGCAACGCCGTCTGGCGGTCAATAGCCCAGATCAAGCTGTGGCTATGGTGCAACGCCAATATCAAGGCAAGGTACTGAGCGTGCAATCCAGCGGCTCAGGGTATCGGGTTAAGCTCCTCAATAATGACGGCCAAGTGTTTTCTGTCTCAGTGGATGCCGCATCTGGCCGAGTGTCGAGGAACTAACTATGCGATTGTTATTGGTTGAAGATGATTTAGAACTGCAAGCGAACTTAAAACAACATCTGCTCGACGCCCATTACAGTATCGATGTGGCGAGCGATGGTGAAGAAGGCTTATTTCAAGCACTCGAATACAACTATGATGCGGCGATCATCGATGTCGGTTTGCCTAAACTCGATGGTATCGCGCTTATCCGTAGCGTACGCGAACAGGAACGCGACTTCCCAATCCTGATTTTAACCGCGAGGGACAGTTGGCAAGATAAAGTAGAAGGACTCGACGCCGGTGCCGACGACTACCTGACGAAACCTTTTCATCCCCAAGAACTGGTCGCGCGGCTCAAAGCCCTGATCCGTCGCTCTGCCGGCAAAGCCAGCCCTTTAATTTATAACGGCCCATTTAGCTTGAATACCAGCAGCTTAGAAGTGCGTAAGGGTGAAGAACTGGTTAACCTCAGCGGCTCTGAATACAAGTTATTCGAATTTTTTATGCTGCATCAGGGCGAAGTGAAATCTAAAACCGTATTGACGGAGCACATCTACGATCAGGATTTTGATTTAGATTCAAACGTCATCGAAGTTTTTATTCGCCGGTTACGTAAAAAACTCGATCCTGATAATCAATATAACCTGATTGAAACCCTGCGCGGCCAAGGTTATCGCCTAAAAGCGTTAACGCCCGAGCCCACTGCCGATGAGTAAACGTGCCATTGTGTGGCAAGTATTGAACTCCCTTAAAGCGCGCTTAGTGATTAGCGCGCTATTGTTTATCTTAGTGTTATTACCTTTGATCGGCGTTGCCTTAAACGATGCCTTTACCGAACAAGTTAAAAGCGCGACCAAAAATGAACTCAGCGCCTATGTCTATTCGATACTCGCGGTGACTGAAGTCGAGAATAAACAAATCTCTATCCCAGAATTAGTACTCGAAAATCGTTTTAACCTCATTCAATCAGGGCTGTATGCCATTACGACCACTGAAGATGCCAGCGGCAAACAAACGATCGTGTGGCACTCGCAATCTTTTATGGGCATGGTGCCACCGCCGCATTTTACCATCCCAGCAACGGGTCAAAGTGCCTTTGAGCAAATCGAGCTCGCCGAACAACCCCATTTGATTTATAGCTTTAGCGTCAGTTTTGCCAGTCAAAATCAAAACGTGCCCGTGACGATTCACATCATTAAGGACGAGCGCGAATTTCAGCAGCAAATCGATCAATTTAACCAACAGCTTTGGACTTGGCTGCTGATCCTCATGTTCGTCATGCTGGTGTTCCAACTGAGCTGGCTAGTATGGACGCTGCGGCCATTGGCACGCTTTACCCAAGAATTACATTCCGTCGAGCAAGGTAAGTCTATGCAGCTAAGTAGTCAGTACCCCACTGAACTACAAGCGGTTGCGCGGCAACTCAATATTTTGCTCAATACCGAACAAACCCAGCGCAAACGCTATCGTAATGCCTTGGCCGATCTTGCCCACAGCCTCAAAACACCGCTGGCGGTGATCAAGAGTCAGGCCGACTTAAGCGAAGCCTCCAGCGAGCAAGTGTCGGTGATCAGCCGCATTATTGGCCACCAGCTGAAACGCGCCCAAACGGCAGCGGCAGCCTCGTGGCATTTAGGGATTCGCGTCGATGACGTCGCCGCTAAGTTATTACGCACCTTAGCTAAGATTTATCGTGAGCCGCAAATCAATCTCAGCGGCGAGATGGCAGAAGCAGCAGTATTCAAAGGTGATGAAGCGGATCTCACGGAAATTCTCGGTAACGTGCTCGACAACGCCTGCAAAGCGGCAAAGTCCACAGTTAAATTAACCGTGACCGGCGATGCCTATCAATTGCTGATCTGCATCGAAGATGATGGGCTAGGGATCAGTGAAGCACTGCAAAATCAAATCTTTGAACGCGGTATTCGCGCCGATTCCTATCTTCAGGGTAATGGTATTGGGCTTGCGATCGTGCGCGATTTAGTCGACAGCTATAACGGCAGAATTTCAGTCTCACGTTCAGAAACCTTGGGCGGCGCCAAGTTCAGCATCAGCTTTATGCACTCAATTTAATGATTTAGTTTCAATACCATAGATTTAAATTCCCACCTAAATTGCGGTTAAAAATTACTTTTTAACCGCAAAATGCTTTCAGCTTATGTTCATATTCAAACACCTATGATGCCCATAACATCCTCGAACAGGATTATTGGAGCAAACCATGAACAGACAACATCGATGGAATTGGCTAGTGTTAACGGCGGCATTAGTGGCCTTGCCTTTCACTACCACAGCCCAAGCTGCGGGCGTATCTGTGAGCCAAGGCTCGAGCGCTGCGGCAAGCCAAGCCGAACTCGAACAAATGCTGGCGCCTATTGCCCTGTATCCCGATAGCTTATTGACCCACATACTTATTGCCTCAACTTATCCACTCGAAATCGTGCAGGCACAACGTTGGTTAACCCAGCGCCCCAAATCATCGGTCGATCAACTGATGTCGAAGGCCGAAGATCAAGATTGGGACCCGAGCGTCAAAGCTTTACTGGCCTTTCCGACGCTGCTGCAAAAAATGAGTGAAGATCTCGACTGGACTCAAAGACTCGGTGAAGCCTTCTTAGAAGATGAAGGCCAAGTGATGAACAGCATTCAATCCCTAAGGCAGCAGGCTGATAAAGCGAACAGCTTAGCAGACATGGATAACATGGCGATCACCCGCGCCAACAATCAGATCATCATAGAACCCGTTAAGCGAGAAATCGTCTACGTGCCCTATTACGATCCGCGTGTGGTTTATGGCACATGGCGCTGGGGTGTGGCTTATCCACCGGTTTATTGGGAATTTGGCGGCTATGCTGGCTATCCCTATCGTCCAAGCCATAATCATTTCTACTGGTCACCTGGCATCCATATTTCCTTTAATTACTTCTTCAGTTCATTCCACTGGCACAACCATAAAGTGGTCGTGATCGACTATCGCCATTCACACCGCTATCGTCCACGTGAAAGATACACTGTCAGCTATGGTGCCCAGCCTTGGAAACATAAACCCGAACATAGACGCGGCGTGAGTTACCACAACCCCGTCGTGAAGCAACGCTATTACAACGAAAATAAGTATCGCGGTAGAGATTCATACTCTAGCGGCAGCAAGCAACACTTCAATAGCCAATATTCGAAGTCAAAAGAACGCCAAGATACCCATAGCAATCAGGGTAATATGAGTAATCAGGGTTATAAGAGTCGTGACAATAAGGACTATCACAACGCCAGCCGTGAACGTGATAACCGCGCACCGAGTTATCAAAAAACGCAGGCCGAGTTAAAGGAACGTCGCACCGCGGCTATGGTACAAACGCCGACTCACAAGGATCGTAATGACATGCAATCGAGACCCGTGCAGTCAAAGCCAATACCATCGAGGGAGCCGCAGCAAAGGCAATACCAAAATCGTGAATCGCAGCCGCGTAATGTCGATCAACAAAGGACGCAGCCACAAAGGCAAGAAAATCCAAGGACTGCGACCCCAAGAGTTGAAACGCCACGACCTGAGATAAGACGCGCAGAACCGCAACGTATTGAACAACCAAGGCAAGCGGCGCCGAGACAACGCGAAGACGTAAGAGTGAGACAAAGTGAGCCACGCCAAAATGCGCAAACCGCTCGCTCGGTAGAACATAACCAAGGCCGCTCAACTCAAAGCCAAGAACGCCGTCATAGGGAATAATCCCACTATGGCCGCAGTAACACAAAGAGCGCAGTTAACTGCGCTCTTTGTGTTTTAATTAGTTGTTAAATGACTTATTTTTAAGCCGCTTAAAACTTTAAGGTCAGGGACTGACCTTCACCCATGCCCTGCCATTCGATACTCAGATCCATAATCTCATTAAGAATATGTTCAAAGTCCGATTGGCTGACGGTTGGAACGGCTAGGTCGCGGCTGTTACAGGCTTGTTCTAACAGATAAATAAAGCCGTCATAGGTTGGCGTTTCGCCCGACCAGAGTAGCGACTGCAAGGTCTCAACTATGGATTCGGTTTGCCACACCTCCGTTTTATCAGCGATGGCGCGAGAGGTTTCATTATGCTCTAAGGTAAAGCTGATATCGGCGCCAGCTCTGACCTGCGAAAAGAAAGCCCCTTGAATATGCAGACGTTTTTCAACCACATAATGAATCATATCGTGGGGAGCAATGCCCTGTTCTGGCATTTGGGTTTGGGTCGCACTACCGTCCATGCGCACGCAGCGCAACTGACCATAACGCTGGGTTCCTTTGGTGAAGATGACTTGCATAAAACCATCCTTAGTATTTCGATTAACGCATACATAATGCGAACTCAAGTATAGTCCAACTCTGCGCCAGCATTAGAAAAACAACAATACTCTGCCGTTATAAATTACGCTGGATAAAGCGGAAACACTCTTCTGCCGCTAAGGGTTTACTAAAGTAAAACCCTTGCACTAAGTCGCACCCCATGCTCGACAATAATACCAATTGCGCCTCGTTTTCAACCCCTTCGGCCACCACAGTTAACCCCAACTCATGGGACATAGAAATGGTCGCAGCACTGATAGCAGCATCGTTCGGGTCGCTCTCAATATCCTTCACAAAAGAGCGGTCGAGCTTCAATCTGTCTAAGGGCAAGAGTTTCAAATAGGATAACGAGGAATAACCCGTACCGAAATCATCAATCGCAAGTTCGATACCATGCTGGCGCAATTCCGCTAACAGGCGCGCATTCTGCTCAGGATATTGCATTGCCACACTCTCGGTGATTTCGAGCTCCAATGCACCTTTGCCTAACTTATGCTTTAAAAGCACATTGGTGATATCGGCGACAATGCTATCTTTGCGGAGTTGATGTGCCGACAGATTCACCGCCATTCGCAGCTCGGTCGCACCCGCAGCGCGCCAAGCGGCAAGCTGCGCCATCGCGGTTTCTAACACCCATTGGCCGATAGGAATGATCATGTCGATCTCTTCAGCAATGGGGATAAAGCGGTCTGGCGCTACCATGCCAAATTCGGGATGTTGCCAGCGCACTAAGGCTTCGACACTGACCACTTGCCCAGTACGGATATCAATTTGTGGCTGATAATGTAGTCGTAATTCATCGTTAGCGAGCACTTGCCTGAGGCCAGTTTCAATTTGCTGGCGCTCAGTGATCAAGGTATTCATCGCCGCAGTAAAGAATTGATAGTTATTGCGCCCCGCAGCCTTGGCGCGGTACATGGCCATATCGGCGTTTTTCATCAAGGCTTCAACACTGTCGCCATCGGTCGGGAACAAACTGATGCCTATACTCGGCGATGAATGTAATGCTTGATTATTAATGATATAGGTTTGACTCAAACCACTGCGCAGCGCCTCGGCTAAACTGGCCACCTCATCATGGTTCGTATCAGATAAGGCAACCACAAACTCATCGCCACCCAGACGCGCCACAGTGTCAGTATCACCAACGATGTTTTTCAAACGACGCGCAACTTCTAACAACAGTTGATCGCCCACATGATGGCCCAAGGTGTCGTTGATATTTTTAAAGTGGTCCATGTCAATAAACATCACAGCAATTTGGCTGTCGGATGCCAGCGCCTCCCTGAATACCACTTCGAGGCGCGACTGCAAGCTGAGTCGATTAGGCAGTAGCGTCAAAGAATCATGGTGGGCGAGGAAATGAATCCGTTCCTCACTGACTTTACGCTCGCTGATATCGGTAAAGCTGCCGATGTAATGGCTCACCGCACCTGCGTCATCGCGCACCACAGACATCATCAACCATTTAGGGAAATCGTAACCATGCTTATGCCTGTCCCAAACTTCACCTTGCCAGAAACCTGTTTGTTCTAGGGCAGCACGCACTTGAGGATCGATACCTTTGTCGGTACGCTCGGCCTCTAAAAAGCGGCAGTTTTTACCAATGATTTCTTCTCGGGAATAACCGGTTATCTGAGAAAACGCACTATTCACATCCACAATAATGTCGTTGGCATCCATGATAGTGATGCCTTCACCACTCTGCTGGAACACCTGCGCCAATAGATTTACCCGCGCAACGGTGCGCTCCTGCTCGGTAATATCTTCAACGATAAAGAGAATAAGCTGTTCACCATCGGCACCTGTGACTAACGCACCATTAAGGCGCACTGCCACTAACTGGCCATTCTTATGAACATAATGCTTCTGATAGGGGCCATAACGACGCGTTTGCTTTAGGCGCTCTAATTGCTCAGTTTCACTTAATTGATAACGCTTTGGCGTGAGATCCCAAGGGTCGAGCTGATTTAACTCATCGAGTGAGTAACCCGTCATGGCTTCGAATGCGGGGTTAATCGCCACAAACTGACCATCATCTAAACGTTTAAGCACATGCCCTACAGGCGCCTTATCAAACAAGTTACGATATCTTTGCTCGCTTTGTACCAAGGTGGCCTGAAAAGCCTGACGGCGGGCAATTTCCTTCGACAAGGCCATGGTTTTTTCAGTCACTTTCTCGGCAATACGTTGGCGCTCGCCGGAGGAAACCAGCGTCATACCACCCACAACAGCACAGGTGATAAAGGCGAGGAGCAGCATAAGTAGCGATAAGCTAAAAGTATCGCCCATCAGCACAGCATAGGATTGATAAATCACTATGTGCCAATGCCGATCCGCTAGCATCAGGTTTGCTTGAAAATACTGGCCGGTTTTATCGCTAAATAACTTGCTGCTAAACGCGGGAAACGACTTCTGGGTATTGCTATAAAGCAATGCACCGCCCGCACTCATGTCGGAGAGTTTCCACTGCAATCCCTTTACGCTCTCAACATCATTAATAATGCTTTGCAAATCAATCACAGCTGAACAAAATCCTGAGATTTTACCCAGCCGATCGAACGAGGGCGCTAGAAGTAAGGTGCCACCTGGGCCATTGGGATCTTGTGCTAATTGGATCTTCGCCGTCATCACAGGCACTAAGGTCGCGCGCACTTTAGCAATGGCAGCGGCTCGTATTGGTTCACTATTGAGATCTAATCCCAATGCCGCTTCATTACCTATGAGTGGCTGAATGTACATCACAGGCACTAACCAGCCATCGGTATTAGTTTGCCAGCCTTGAGGCCGCGTGACTTTATAAGGGCCGCCAATGGCTGAGCGGGTCGATGCCTCAAAACTGGGCAGATCGGCAGCCGCCACTAACGGCGACCAAGACCAAGCTCTAAAGCCATCTTGCTGCAGCATGTTACGTTTGCCAAACTGCACAAACTCATCCTCAGAAACCTGCTCGCTATTATCGAATAAGCTCGCTAGGGCGACGATTTGCTGCAGGTTAGCCTCTTGAAAACTTTCAATATTGCTAATCACTGCATTGGATTGGATCTGAAACTTATCCTGCAACTGTTGGCGCTGGTTCATATCCGAGTAGTAATAAATCCCCACGCAGAATAAAAAGCCCACCAGCAGGGGAACACCCGTCTGAATGCGGCGAGCACGCCAGATAGCTCGCTTATCAAATAACAACATAGTCAAAGGAATAAAGATCACGGCGCCGAGCAAATCCCCCGTCCACCAATTTATTAAACTCCCCAATAAATCAGATGGTGGAATCGTACCGTTGATCACTAAGGCACTGTTGCCAAAAACGGTCGCCACAATACAAGTTAAGGCTAAGCTCAAGCAGGATTTAATGACGGTATTAGGATTATCTAAGGTGAATAAATGATCGACTCGCCCAAGAACATGGGCAGAAAGCACAGCCTGTATGCAAGACCCAATCGAGATAGCAAAGGGTAACCAGCCCCAATGGATATGCCCGCCAATATTGATGTTGATCAGCAGGGAACCAATAAACACGCCAACCCAAGGGACATACTCTTTCCACAGGATACAGGCAGCAATGGCAATCCCTGCGGCAGGCCAAATGGCAGCTGAATATCCTGGTGGCAACGCAATCATCAAGCCTAATTTACCTACAATGATGTAAGCTAAGGCGATGAAAATGTTTACCTTAAGGTATGGGGTAATTGACTTTATGTGTAATCCTTTAAACTGCCATAGTTACAATATTCAGAATCATAATGCCCTACTCGTTAACGCAATCTCAAGTAGATATCTGGGCAGTGATAAAATCACAGTCTAATAATCGTTTTACCTAATGTAAATAGCGTAAATGACTGACACAATAATTGTTTTAACTTGATGTTTTTATTTGAGATGCCCATCTCAAATCCGCTTAACCAAACTTAACTCGCATCAAAAATCAGCATGCAAAAATGTTCGGCGAGCAAGGGTAAACAGCAGTGTCATTCGTATGCGATAAAAGCGACTGTTGGCTAAAACCCACATGCTTATGATGGCATTAATCCACGCCATACCGTCGCCAACACATCAACTTTAGCCAAAACGAATAAATGAAGCGCCTCACACATTTTTATTTTATGAGAATCAAATCAGTTAAATTTCGGTTAATTTTGTAAATTTATTGATTTTATTTGGTTTTAATTAAGGTTTTTTTAACGCTTAAGCCCTTTTACCGCGGGGATCCGCTTTCATTCAATAGCCGCTTCTTGGTATCCTCCTGCCGCATAAAAAAGTTGCATGCTGAATATTTTTTGTTCTGCCAACTGACTCCCTTTCCCGTTCAACCGGACCCGTTAATTGAAATTAGCTCTTAGCCAATTCATTGCTGAAAGATTGAACCTAACTATTCGGCTTTCAACCTTTAGCATGACAAATCTAACCCTGTTTTTCGGGTTATTGTTTGTGCTGCCTATTGCTGACGTTTTATCCGTGTTGATCGGCGGTTGTATCGATATTAGTGAATTAATCAGCCTCAGCAATGGCTTTTTAGTCGAGTTTATCGGCGCCAGTCTGCTCAGTCTATTATTGCTCAACCCCCTCGTTATTCTGCAGTTATGGCATTTAATCGACTGCTGCTTCAAATTTTTCAATCATCTCGATTTAACTAACGCTTCACTTTTTTTAGCACCCCCAAGGCTAAAATCCCTCGAACATACCGCCCACGGTTGTCGCGCTCCGCCATTTTAACACTCTGTTTTTAAATTCAAATTAAGCATTAAGCGCTGAAAGCGGATCTTCGATTTCGTCGGGATGGCGGCACATTTTGTGTCATGCCTCTTGGGTCTCAGGATTTGCGCTCAGATAACGCCGCTTAGTGCGACTGCCGGTTCACGCTTGGCAGAGTTGTAAACCTTAGGGTTAGAGGAATCTTCCTTTGTTAATTCGAAAATTAAGTAAAGCGGCAATCGCGGCAGTAGCATTCATGCTCGCGGGTTGTGATGGCGGTGTGTTGGACCCTAAGGGCCAAATCGGTATCGATGAAAAACACCTGATTATCGTCGCCACCCTACTCATGCTCATTGTTGTTATCCCTGTGATTGCCATGACATTGTACTTCGCGTGGAAATATCGCGATGGCCGTGATCAGGAAATCTATGCGCCTAAATGGGCACACTCAACAGCGATTGAAACCGTAGTGTGGATAGTGCCGATTGTGATCGTAATAGTGCTCGGTGTGATCACTTGGGGTTCGACCCATGATCTTGATCCATACAAACCTTTAGATCACGAAGCTAAACCCGTCACGGTTGAAGTGGTGTCGCTGGACTGGAAATGGTTATTCATTTACCCAGAACAAGGCGTGGCATCGGTCAATGAGTTGGCGTTCCCTGCCAATGTGCCAGTGAACTTTAAGATTACCTCTGACACTGCGATGAACTCCTTCTTCATCCCTCAGTTAGGCAGCCAGATTTATTCTATGGCGGGCATGACCACTAAATTGCATTTAATCGCTAACGAGCCAGGCACCTTCGACGGTATCTCGGCTAACTACAGCGGCGCCGGATTTGCGGGCATGAAGTTTAAAGCGATTGCCACTCAGACACCTGCCGACTTCGAGGCATGGGTTGCCAAGTTAAAACAACAGGGCAAGACATTGGACTCAGCGGCCTACGCCACACTGGCTAAACCGAGTGAATACAATCCGGTTGAATACTTTGGCTCAGTGAGCAAAGGGATGTTTGACCAAATCGTGATGCAATACATGCACATGGACTCACATGACGGCATGAAAGGTCACGAAGGAATGGACATGCACGCAGGCATGGAACCTATGGGCACTGAGCACACATCTGACATGGCAGACATGAAAGGTATGCACGACATGGCACATATGGCAGGCGAGCACGCGATGGAAAATACACAGAACATGGCCGACATGGATAGCTCAACACCTTCTGTACCGTCATCAACACAGGACTCATCCACAGAACCTTTATCCTTAGAGCACTCATCCACTCAACAAGTGGAGGCGGAGTAATCATGTCATTTCTCGGTAAATTAAGCTTAGATGCGATTCCGTATCACGAGCCTATCATCATGGTGACCTTAGCGGTCGTCGCAGTGGTAGGTTTGTATATCGCAGCCTTGATCACTAAACACAAAAAATGGAGCGTACTTTGGAACGACTGGTTAACCTCAGTTGACCATAAACGCCTCGGTATCATGTACATAGTGTTAGCTTTGGTGATGCTCATTCGTGGCTTCTCCGATGCCATTATGATGCGTACCCAGCAAGCACTCGCCACCAACGGCGCCGCAGGTTATCTGCCGCCTGAACATTACGACCAAATCTTCACCGCCCACGGCGTGATCATGATTATCTTTATGGCGATGCCATTTATGATAGGTCTGATGAACTTAGTGTTGCCGCTGCAAATTGGTGCTCGCGACGTTGCCTTCCCATTCTTGAACAACCTCAGCTTCTGGCTTACCGCCTCTGGCGCTGTGTTGATCAATATTTCATTGGGTTTAGGTGAATTTGCTAAAACAGGTTGGGTGGCGTATCCACCCCTCTCAGAGCTGGCTTACAGTCCGGGGGTTGGGGTCGATTACTATATCTGGGCACTGCAGATTTCGGGCATAGGGACGACCTTAACCGGGGTGAACTTTATCGCCACCGTACTGAAGATGCGTGCCCCAGGCATGAAGCTGATGCAAATGCCAATCTTCACTTGGACTTGTACGTGGGCGAACATATTGATCGTCGCGTCATTCCCAATCTTAACCGCTGTGTTAGCCCTGCTGACACTCGACCGTTACATGGACTTCCACTTCTTCACCAATGACGGTGGCGGTAACGCCATGATGTATATCAACCTGTTTTGGGCGTGGGGACATCCTGAAGTTTACATCCTGATTTTGCCTGCTTTTGGTATTTTCTCCGATGTGATCTCAACCTTTACCTCTAAACGTCTGTTCGGTTACACCTCTATGGTGTGGGCGAGTGGTGCGATTTCAATTCTAGGTTTCATCGTTTGGTTACACCACTTCTTCACCATGGGCTCAAGTGCCAACGTCAACGCCTTCTTCGGGGTGATGACTATGGTGATTGCGGTTCCAACCGGGGTAAAACTGTTTAACTGGTTGTTCACTATCTACCGTGGCCGCCTACGTTTAACGGTACCTGTGTTGTGGACACTAGGCTTTATGGTGACTTTCACCATAGGCGGTATGACAGGTGTGTTATTAGCCTTACCGGGTGCCGACTACGTCCTACATAACAGTTTGTTTTTAATCGCGCATTTCCATAACACTATTATTGGTGG
This sequence comes from Shewanella vaxholmensis, assembly GCF_031932135.1. NCBI lineage: Bacteria > Pseudomonadati > Pseudomonadota > Gammaproteobacteria > Alteromonadales > Shewanellaceae > Shewanella > Shewanella vaxholmensis. Next base: position 129,699 of record NZ_JAUOEV010000004.1, on the reverse strand, counting down.
TGCGGTATTTGGTTACTTAGCAGGCTTTGCTTACTGGTTCCCTAAAGCGACAGGTTTCCACTTGAATGAGCGTTTAGGTAAAGCGTCATTCTGGTGCTGGCAAATCGGTTTCTACGTAGCCTTTATGCCGCTGTACGTACTGGGCTTTATGGGTATGACGCGCCGTATCAACCACATTGATAACCCAGCGTGGAACGTGTGGATCTACTTAGCCGCCGTGGGTGCTTGTATCATCATGGTCGGTATCATTCTGCAGTTTATCCAACTGTATGTGAGTATCCGTGACCGCGACCAAAACCGCGACACCACGGGCGATCCATGGAATGGTCATACTTTAGAGTGGTCAACCGCTTCTCCACCACAGTTCTATAACTTCGCTAAGCTGCCACAGGTTGCTGATATCGATGCTTTTACCGATGCGAAAGAAAAAGGCGTGGCTTATCAACGTCAAAAACACTACCAAGCTATCCATATGCCGAAAAATACCCCAAGCGGTATCTTAATGGCGCTGGGGATCACTGCCGCTGGTTTTGCCGCTATTTGGCACATCCTGTGGTTAGCCATTGTGGGCTTAGTGGGCGCTTTCGTGGTGTTCCTGTTCCGTGCTTATAACAATGACGTCGACTATTACGTGCAACCCGATGAAGTGGCTCGCATTGAAAATGCCCACTTAAACAATGTAGTAAGGGGCTGATATGAGTATTGCAATCCCAGCAGATTTAGAAGTAGCTCACGCAGAAGATCACCACGAACACCATGACACCAGTGGCAACACTCTGTTTGGTTTTTGGATTTACCTGATGACCGACTGCATTTTGTTTGCCTCGGTTTTCGCAACCTATGCCGTGCTCTACATGAACACGGACGGTGGCGTTTCGGGTAAAGACATTTTCGAATTGGACTTTGTGCTGATTGAAACTGCCGCCCTGCTCGTTAGTAGTATTACCTATGGCATGGCGTTGATTTTTGCTAAGCGCCACAACAAAGCCGCGACCTTGGCTTGGTTACTCGTCACCTTCGCCCTCGGTTGTGTGTTTATCGGGATGGAAGTCTATGAATTCCATCACCTGATTGAACACGGCAATGGCCCACAGCGTAGCGCTTTCCTGTCGTCCTTCTTCACCCTGGTCGGTATGCACGGCTTGCACGTGACCGCAGGTCTGATTTGGATGGCGATAATGATGATTGAAGTGGCGAAAACTGGTTTAGGTAATCGCAGCATCACCCGCCTGAGCTGCTTAAGCTTGTTCTGGCATTTCCTCGACATAGTGTGGATTTGTGTATTCACGGTCGTGTATTTATTGGGAGCACTTTAATGAGCGCACATAGTCATACTGATAAGCCTAGCCATGGCACTGACGATCTGGCCGCGAGCATTAAGTCATATCTAATGGGCTTTGTGCTGTCAGTGGTATTAACCGCCATTCCGTTTTGGGCGGTAATGACCCATCACTTCGAGAAAGCGACCACCCTTAGCTTAGTGCTAGTAATGGCGATAGTGCAGATAGTGGTACATCTTAAGTACTTCTTGCACTTAGATTTCTCGAAAGAAGGCAAAGTGAACACCTTCTCCTTCCTGTTTACCGCCCTGATTATTGTCATGGTAGTAGGCTTGTCGGTGTGGATCATACTCGAAGCCAACGCTTTGATGATGTAACGAGAAACAGTCTATGCAAATACAAGACAGATTTATGTCACCGCAATGGAAAGCACGCTTCAAAGGGTATGTGCAGGTTACTAAGCCTGGCATCATTTTCGGGAATCTGATTTCCGTTGCTGGCGGTTTTTTATTAGCCGCCAAAGGCGACGTAAATCTGGTCTTGATGCTGGCGAGCTTAGTGGGATTGTCCTTGGTCGTAGCCTCGGGTTGCGCAATCAATAACTGTATTGACCGTGATATCGACGCCAAGATGCAGCGAACCAGCAAACGCGTGACCGTCACGGGCGAAATTGCCGTGGGTAACGTACTCGCGTTTGGACTCGCCTTAGGCGTGTTGGGCTTTAGCATCTTAGCCTTGTTTACCAATGCATTAGCCCTGCTATTTGCCGTTATTGGTTACATAGTCTATGTGGGGGTTTATAGCCTCTACATGAAACGTAACTCTGTGTATGGCACTTTGGTTGGCAGCTTCTCGGGCGCAGTACCGCCCGTGGTTGGCTATTGCAGCGTGACAGGGCAAATGGACATAGGTGCAGCTATTTTGCTGTTGATGTTCAGTCTATGGCAGATGCCACATTCTTACGCCATCGCGATTTTCCGTTTTAATGACTATGCGGCCGCCAATATTCCTGTGCTGCCAGTGGCAGAAGGCATGACCAAAGCAAAACTGCATATCGTGCTTTATATTGCCGTGTTCGCCTTAGTCAGTGCACTGTTGCCACTCGCGGGTTACACAGGTATCGCCTTTATGGCGGTCACCTGTGCCACCAGCCTGTGGTGGCTTGCCATGGCATTAAAAGGTTATCGCCACGGCGTCGACATGCAACGCTGGGCTCGCCAAGTGTTTGGGTTTTCAATTATTACCATCACAGCACTCAGTGTAACCATGGCGCTGGATTTTCAAGCGGTCAGTCAAACCCCACTGTTTACCTTAGTGCGATAAACATAACCTTTATTCAAAAACAAAAGCGCTAACCTAGGTTAGCGCTTTTTTATTAAGCACAACTATATAGTCGTAGTAAGCTAACTGGGCAGAATTGCCTCAATAAAGCTAAATACGACTTTTCGCAGATTTATGACCAAGTAATACGGCAAGCCAACCAACAATTGCAGCCGTCAAACCGATAGCAAATACGGTATAAGCAATAATGCAATAGTGCGCCATATTCATCCCTAATAATGACCAATCATCCTCACCACATCCCCCTGTTGGCGCAAACTCGAAAGGCAACCATTTATCTAATGGTAAACCAAGCGGGAATCGCGGTTCAGTAGAGCAAGCAGAGCCTGCTGCAGAGCCAGCTTCAGCAAAAAAGTCCATTGACTCATCTACAACCAGATGTGCGGCATCATGAATATGCATGAGCTTAATAGACCAATCCATACCTTGAGCGACCGCATACACCGCTAGCACAACACCGATCGCTTTCAGAATATGGTTTCTAGGGTTGATTAAGATAATCGCGCCAGCAATTACAATACAACATTGGCTGAATCGGATATAAACGCATAATTCACAGGGAGCCATGCCGAGAAAGACCTGAAAATATCCCATAGCTGACAAAAGTAGAAATACTGCAGCGAAAAGCATCACTGCCCACAACACTCGACCTTCCTGCCAACGAGCTAACGTAGGAACTGGAGCTTGTGTGAAATCTTTAATGAGTGAATTAAATACCGTCATTAATTCCTCCTTATTTCGCCACTAACTCAGCAACTAATTCATCAAGCATTTGCATACTACGAATAGACTTTGTATTGATGAGATACTTACCATTAACCACAATGGCTGGAATACCTTGGATTTTAGCCACAGCAACGCCTTGATCCCACTTGGTTAGTAATGCTTTCACTTCTGGTGAGTTTTTCGCAGTATCGAAGGCAGCTTTATCTAAGTTGGCAGCCTTTAAGCCGAAATCAATTGCTTCATCTGCCGTAGTAAAATGGATTTTGTCATCGTGATAGTGCTTATAAAAAGCCATTTTAGCGGCTTTATATGCTTCTTCTGATTGAGTTTTTGCATAGGCAAGTACTAGCGCTTTCTCAGCACCAAATGGCGGTTTAGTCGTGATATGGTAAGCATCAAAAGTGACACCTTTAGGCAGGTTATTAACCATGCCAGGTGTCACTGATTTATCGTATTTGTAGCAGAATGGGCAGTTTACGGAATACACCTTTACCACTTGGTTTGGTGCATTAAAGCTGGCATCGCCTAACAACTGATAATGTTCACCTTCGCTAAATTTAGCCGCAGAAACTGAGCAGGATAATAACATAGCGCCTAAGACAACAAGACTTTTCTTCAACATAATAAACTCCAGTTAAACGGTGGCTCTACGCCACCGTCCTTAATAAGATTAACGGTTAAACATTTTCTCAGGGTGAACAACGGTTGAACGATAACCAGGCTCGTGCTTTGTCAGGGTTTTCACTTTAATTTCAACTTTGATTTCATTGGTTTTAGGATCCACTTCGGTAATCCAATGTTCAGGAGCCTTATCCCCCTCCAATAAACCTGCTGAAGCTGATGCCATAAACATGGTCTTATGATCGGGTTGCCATTCAGTAATAGACGTGATTGGGCTATACCATTCATAACCGCGGTCTTTACCGTATTCCCACGTTTGTTGAACGGTCATCTTCTTCATATCAACTTTGTATTCAACACCACGAGAATACTTCATTGATGGCATTGCAGGCTGTTCTAAACCACGACCATCACCGTTGTCGAACACTGTTACTGTGCCACGGTCAACAACAGGCCATGCCGTGTGTTGTGTCCAAGTCCAGTCAAAGTCGCCTTCACAACCCTTGGCATCACATTTCAGAGGATTGTTTTTCGCATCGACAGGTTTTAGCACCTTACTGGCAAGCTCTTTTTTCCAACCTTCTGGAGTGCCTAAAATCCACTTAACTTGGTCATCACGGCCAATTTTGATTACTGCAGATTGATGTCGAGAACTGATGATAATGCTATCGTCAACTGGATCGTATCCGATGGAGTTAACGTGTAACCAGTTACGACCTGTACCAACACCAGCAACATCACCGTAAGGTTCATTTGCTAATTGTTCGGAGGTCATTGTTTGACCATTCTTAGACATGTCGACGTTTAGACAAACCGCCCCCATGTCTAATGATTTCAGAACGGTGTCGCGCATTGGATCAAGAATTTTGTTAAAATCCCAAACTTTAACTACATCACCGTTTTGATCCACTTCAATCACATGGTCACGAACGGTATCAACCCTCAACCCTTCGGGAGTCACATAGTCACGTTTACCAACGCGCAATAAAAGATTGCCATTGGGCATTTCGGTAACTTCGTGGGAGAAGCCATTGAAGCCACGCGGTAATTCACGTTTGAAAATTGGCTTACCAATAAAGTCATACTTGGCATAGTAAGGCGTTAAGAACCCTTGGTTCATTTCAAACATCAACCCTTGACCAAATACCAATTTGCCATCGCGGGTTTGTTTGAAACCCATAGACCCACCTGGACGATCGTAAATAACATCACTATTCATATGCCAACGTACATCACCATTGGTATCGATGATATTTTGTGTTGGGATCCAGTCCCAGTGATCTCGAATATTCGGTGGAATTACTTGGCCATCTACGAGGTAGAAGCGGTCTTCAAAACCCATAGCAACTTTTAATGGCTCATATTCATATTGAGTACGATCTGCACCATCAATATGTAAATGTGGCAACGCGCTCGTGCGGATTTTATATTCTTCATTAACACGTTTTCCAGCCATCATATAACTGACTTTAACTAAGTTAAGGTGGTCTTGATACATACCAAATACAGGAATACCATTATGCGTATCAAGCTGACCTTTCCCTACGGGATACTTAATATCAATTCCCTTTTTACCCTTACCTTTTACAGTAACAGCTACATCAGAAATTGATTTTCCACCCAAATCAATAACGGCAACCAATGGACTAAATTTGTATGGGTCTACATACACATGGCCTAATTGTCCTTGAACAACCGCAGTTGAACTTGTTCCAGGTAAATCGCCACCAGCTAATGCCTGAGTTGAAACACCCGCTAATGATACTGCTGATGACATCAGCATTAAATAACATAACTTTTTCAGTTTCATATTTGTCACCATAGAATTAAAGTTTGTATTGCACAGAATAAAAAATAGCGTCTTGATACCCTTGTTTACCTAAATTATTTTCTGCATAACGATAACTTAGATTTAAACTCAAATTTTCAGTAAAACTCCAATTAACAGAAAACTGACCGTTAAAACCAAAATCTTTACCATCACCGGCCATAATCAAGTATTCATCATCACGAGCAAAATAATGTTCTTGCCACCAACTTAATTTAAAGTTCTGATCGAAAACATTGAGGTTTTTACTCAACATTACGTAAAAATAACCACCATTAAAACCACCTTCAAAGTCCTTATCAAAAGCTTGATAAGTGGCATCGACATAATGACCGGCTAAAGCAACCTGTAGATAATAATCATCGATATCTTTATCCCAGCTAATACCTAATAAAGTGTTTGTTTCTCCCCACTTAGGTTTGCTTTTATCAAATACTTGACCATATAAATTCCAATCGCTATCTCCCAGATTAATTTGGCCGATTAAATTAATCTCAGTCCCATACATAGCATTGTCATCAGGATCTTCAAATGTCACATGACCATATAAATCGCCATATTCATTAGCTGTAAAACCTTTAACCTTAACAAATGGATTATTATCCTTGGCCTCACCAAAATAATCAGATGCTTTGGATTGCCAATCCATTACACCAGCCTCGACAGCTAACATTGCTGACTGTGAAGACGCTGAAAACAAAGCTGGAAAAAGTAATAAACAAGATAATATTTTTTTCATGTTACCCCCTATTCGACATAAACAATTATTCATTTTGAAAAGGGTTATTTTTTGACGTCGGTCACACAAAAAATAACATAATCTTTTTTGTTTAAAAATTTGAAACAAAATCATCATAAAATAAAAATTTATTTTAACGAGCTAACGATCACAATTTTTAAACCGAGAAAAGAAAAGAAACACATAAACAATTATGATTAAAAAAATTTAATAATAGAGTATTAATGGCATGGACAAGCTAGAACATGCAAAGATTCGGGAGGTTATTTTGGACAGAGCAGAGGCCATCATAGCAAAAAAAGGAGTTATATCCTTAAAGATTTCAGACTTCACTAAAGGCCTAGGCATATCTACAACTTTGTTTTACAGTCTTTTCCAAACGAAAGAGGATATTTTAGTAGCACTTACAACTAGAGCTTTTAATCAGACACTTACAATGCGATGGTGGATTAACTTTAACGATAATAGTGGACTTGAAAAATTTATTGCTTATATTTTAGAAGAGATAAAATTTACAGAAGAACACTCACTCCATAGTGCAATTTCAACCATTTCTTGTAATAGGTTAATATTTAAAAATGCTAATTCAGTTCACTTGAAAGAATTAAATCACTTAGCAAGAGAATATTGGGAAACGCCTATTCAACTTCTTATTCAAGCAAGAGAACAACAGGAAATTCAGGCAACAGACGAACAAATTAACCAGCTTTGCCATCTTTTATGCACCTATCTTAGAGGCAGAGAAATGATAAACAACACTTATACTGGCAAGGAATACTCTGAAGAGTTACGCTTTGATAATGCACGCTTTATTACACAATTACTAAAAGAATTATGCCCTAACCACAGTATCAAGCCTCAAACTCTTCGAAATGCCCAAGAATTACGTAGAAAACTTGTTGGCTATAGATCTAATATTTCAGTGTCATGATTTCATTGCCGATTTTATATAGACATCGAAGCGGTTTTTCTTCGTTTCGATAATCATACTGGGCTTAACGCCAGCGAGGTCTTCGGCATAATCGGGGCGCTTCACCACTACACGCTTACTGGCTAGGGCCATGGCGGGGGCGAGCAAACCATCGGCGTCTAAATCGGCGCCAACTAAAGATTGGAATACACGCATTTCCTTTTTAACGAGGGCCGATTTATCGCGGTGGGGATACATAGGGTCGAGGTACACCACATCCACCTCTAGTGCCAATTTCGATAGGGCTTCGAGGCTCGAACCATGAAACAGGCGCATCCGCTCACGCATCCAATCGCCGATTTCAGCATCTTGATAGGCGCGGCGCAGGCCGTCTTCAAGCAATGCCGCAACCACAGGATGACGTTCAACCATAGTTACAGTGCAACCAAGGCTTGCGAGCACAAACGCATCACGCCCTAAACCCGCAGTGCCATCAACCACACTCGGTGTAACCCCTTGCTTTAATCCCACGGCTTTAGCGATGGATTGGCCACGACCACCACCAAACTTACGTCTATGGGCGACGGCGCCAGTCACAAAGTCCACCACTATGCCATCGAGCTTAGGCTCATCGCGTTTATGCAGTGATAAAGTATCTGATTCAAAACGCAATTCGAAGGTCGCATTCGCATCGTAGACGAGTTGCCAACGTGCACAAATATCCACAAGTGTTGGGTATTGCTGATTGAAAAAAATCGGGGTCACAGGCTGTCTTCTAACCAACGAAAATGATGGCCATTATGCCTAAAAATCTGGTTTGTGAATATGCCAGTCAGCAAATCGCATCACCAAACTCATCACTATCTTAGTCAATTTGTCGCAGTGCACCCTTAAAGATTCAAACAAGCATCACACTGTAATCCACTGATTTATAAAGATAGTAATCTATTTGTATAACAATTAAGTGATTTATGTTATATGTTATATCCCCAGTCAACCTGCGTGACTTCCGTATGGGATAAGGACTCTTTTTGCTTCAATGGCTGAAAGGTTTTTTGTTTATTAGGGATCAAGACTTTTTAAATCCTGATAGAACAATATTAAAAACCAGCTTATTGCGGATTATTCTGCTCAGTGGCGCGATGTTGACCGCTAGCATAGTGCTGCATAGCTCTTTAATTGCGTATCAGTTAAACCTCGCTTTCATTATCAGCATTACGGTCAGTTTTTTAACCGTACTCTTCTTAACTTTATGGTTTACCCGCAAATATTTACTCGCCAGCTCAATTAGCCTGCTGGCTATGGTCATTGCCGCCTGTATTTCTATACTCTTGTTTGTCCCAGACTTTAACTTATCGCAGGCGGGGATTACCTTCTTATATACCTTGCCCTTAATGGCGCTTTTTCTATTTGGCAGAAAAGTAGCCGTTATCATGATGTTTTTTAATGTATTGCCTTTTTTACTGCTGCTGCGTAACCAAAATATTCCCCCGATTATTGATATTGATATCAGTCTGCCTGCGACCCACGCTTATCTGAATGGCTTACTGTTTGTCTTTTTTAATATTTGCATTCCCTTGTCAGCGATGCGCCTGCTAAAAACCCAGAAAGTCCATGCGCAGCAAATGATCCAGCATCAAAATGATCTGCAACGTACCTTAGATCAATATGCTGAAATCTTTGAAAATAATGGTACCGCTTCCTTCTTCTGTAATGAGGAAGGCGTGATTCTCAACCTGAATAATGCAGCCAAAGAAATCGCCGGAGAGGTCACGCTAAACCGCACTCGCCTATGTGACATTTTTGAACTTACTGAAGATACCAGCACAAACTTACTGGCAGCAGCGTTTCCTACCCATTTAAAGAACAATAACAGTATTAAATATCTGCTGCAGAAAGCCTCATTAGAGCACCATGACACTTTGTTGTTTCACTGCCACGATGTCACAGAACAGGCAAACCATGCGATTGAACTAAGCCGACTTAAAAAGCACCATATCAGCACACATTTCTATGATTTAGTGACCGGATTACCCAACGAGAATCACTGGTATAACCCAGCCCCAAGTACGATCCATTTGGATATGACAGTCGCCTTAGTCAAAATTGATAATCTGAGTCAAATCAATGCGGCATTCGGTATCAGCGTCGGGGATGCCATCCTAAAAGCCTTTGCGACCGAACTCAAAAATCGCTTTGGGCATCACGCAAAAATATACCGGTTTAGGGGAGCCTCGTTTGCGCTTGAGTTTACCAGCCTGCCGCTGATCTCCCCCGAAAACCTCGCGCTACAATTACGCGAGCGTATTCCAACAAACCTGCAGCTCAAACATGAACAACAGATTGAATATCATCTCGAGTGCCGAGTCGGTTGCAGTTCAGGTAATAAAGCCTCACCGCAGCAAGCCGCTGAGCAATGTTTAATTGCCATTAAACAAACCACCCAAGCTAGCCCAGTAATGGTGTATTACATTGGTTTGATTAATAACCTTCTCGAAGCCTCATCGCAGAAAGCTAAAATTCGCGACGCATTGAAACACAATCGTCTGGAAATGTGGCTACAGCCTAAAGTAAGGGCGGATGGCCACATTATTAGCTTTGAAGCGCTGGCAAGAATGTTCGATGAAGACGGCACTATGATCATGCCGAACACGTTTATCCCCATCATAGAGTCATCCCAATTACAGGCGATTTTTGCGATAAAAGTCTTCAGGCAATTACTACAACTGATCCGTTCTTGGCCGAAAAATGTGCCTCTGGTCAGGATAGCCTTCAACTTATCTGGGCAAGATATTTTGTCGGATCGCTTCTTTAAGGTGTTGATCCAAACTTATATGAATCACCCCGAACTCATCCCATTATTAGAAATTGAAATCACGGAAACCTCAGTATTTTCAACCCATAAAGAAACGGGCCAACGCCTAAACACCTTAGCTCGCATGGGAGTATCTATCGCCATTGACGATTTTGGCACTGGCCATGCGTCATTAAGCCAACTCATCGATATCAGTGCCGACACGATAAAAATCGATCGCTGCTTTGTCAGTCAAATGGGCATTAGTGAACGCCATACCCAAATTGTTAACGCCGCCATCCTGTTAGCCAATAGCTTAAAACTCAACGTCATTGCCGAAGGTATCGAAACCGAAGCCCAGTTATTGCAACTCACAGCGTTAGGATGTGAACAATTTCAAGGCTATCTATTTGGCAAACCCGCACCTGCGAATCTATGGCTGAAAACCTTTCAAATGCAAACCCCCACACACTGGTTTGCTAATAAACAGAGCGCCAACTGAGGCATTAAATTTACGCCTACAAGCATCGCAGGTATAATTAGCGACTGGCATTTGCCTCTCTTTGCTTTGTTTGCAAATTACTAGGATCCCCCATGTTAAGTTACCGCCATGGTTATCACGCTGGCAATTATGCCGATGTGTTGAAACACGCCATCTTGCTTCAAACCTTGCAGCTGATGCACAAGAAAGACAAACCACTCGTGTATATCGATACCCATGCGGGTGCGGGTGGTTATGCTTTAAGCGATGAATTTGCACAAAAAACCGGTGAATACCTCGAAGGTGTAGCTAAGCTTTGGGATAAAACTGATCTGCCGCAATCGCTGCAGGACTATGTCGCCGCTGTACGTCATTTTAATGAAGAAAATCCTGACGAACTCAACTTCTACCCAGGTTCGCCCGCCATTATAGATATGGAATTAGGGCCTAAAGATCGCATGGTACTGCACGAGCTGCACAGCACTGATTATGTGTTGCTGGACGATTATTTTTGCGAAGACAGACAAGTTAAAGTAATCAAAGGTGATGGTTTAAAAGGCCTTATCGCCGCAGTGCCACCCTTAGAGCGCCGCGCTCTGGTGCTTGTCGATCCTAGCTACGAGATGAAAACCGATTACCAAGATGTAGCCGAAACCCTGATCAAAGCGCATAAACGTTTTGCTACGGGCGTGTTTATGCTCTGGTATCCCGTGGTAAATCGCGCTCAGACCGAAGGCATGTTATCGCGTCTCGCCAGCAGTGGCATTAAACGTCAGCTGAGAATTGAGCAGGCGATTAAACCCGATTCGGATGAGTTTGGCATGACAGCGGCAGGGTTATGGATCATTAATCCGCCTTGGCAGTTAGATGAAATCGCAACCGAATTAATGGATTACTTAGGTAAGACGCTCGGACAAGCGGACGGTAATATCACAGTAAAATGGGAAGTCGGCGAATAACCTTCTACTCAAATGGCGGCGATGATCTCAGGTTTTCGCCGCTTGATTTAAGTTCACAAAGTCCGCAGCTAAACGCCCTTCTGCTCGCGATAACGCTTCAATAGAATTTTAACACGCTCAACATAAGCTTGGGTTTCAGGATAGGGCGGAATGCCATTGTACTGCACCACAGTTGTCGGCCCCGCATTGTAGGCCGCGCAAGCCAAGGCCACATCCCCGTTAAACTGTTTTAGCATTTGCGCCAGATACTTACTGCCACCTAAGATATTTTCTTCGGGTAAAAACGCATTTGCTACACCCATTTCTTTGGCCGTTTCAGGCATTAATTGCATTAATCCCATCGCGCCAGTACGCGACAATGCACGCGCATTGAAGGCTGATTCTGCGTGGATCACGGCGCGGATCAAGGCGGGGTCGAGTTGATGTTTATGGGCAGCACGGGTGATCAGGGCATCGTAATTGGCGGTAAATAAACGGATACCATTCCAATCTATAGTCGAGTCGGGGCGACAGGCGAAACAGTCATACAACAGAATTTGATATGGGTTATTGGCAGGGGCTTTGTCGGTAAATACAGTGACACCATTGGCTTGTTGGTATTGATAAATCTTGAGTTTTTCTAAGCCTTCACGGCTGACTATGCCGCTCTCTGAATATCTGGCAACGATACGCGGCTTAGCTTTAACGCTCGCCTCCTCCGCTTTTATACTCGTCATCAGACTCGATATCAGCCATAAACACAGACCCAACACGGCAAGGCGGCGAGGCGATAAAAAGGCCGCTGCCATTTGTGTACGAGTCGGTGCTGAGCGAGTGAGCAACATCAAAGTCCCGTGTGCTGATTAAGTTTAAGTACTTCAATAATAGCAAAGAGTTGCTTCATCTCTCGGTTTATCTGACTAAATTCTGCTGAAAAGGTCGCGCCATTAAAAATGGACTGCATTTGAAAACGCGTTCTGCGATTTGGTAGGAACATAATCAACTTATTGCGAAAGAAAGCGCATTGAATATTTCCGCCAAAATGCTTAGCAAGTTCCTGTAAGCGCTCCATAAATGCCGTATTGAGCAAATAGCGAGACTCCACTTGATCCGTTGAAAACACGTCGAACTCTTTTTCAAATTGTGGATCTTCAAGTTTGACTCGTACTAGTCCAGCATGGCTGTCGGACAAGAAATTCGCTAAAGCACCGCGATCCCTCAGCACCACAGTGTGGCCGATAAACGCTTTATGGCTACTCAGCTCAACCACTAAGCCACTAAACTGGGTTTCGGTGCGGGTAACGGTTCTGCGCCTATTGGTGCTGGCATCCAGCTCTTCGACTTGCACATTTTTGGTCAAGGTGAGTTCATTTACAGTTAGCTCAACGCCTTTATAGCGGCCTTGAATATAGTCACCGAAGCTCACTTTGTCGTATTGCGGCAATACTTTAGCCGCAACGAGTCGATTCATATCGAGGCGCATTTCGCGGCTATAAACAAAATCATCACCGAAATATTTAAACATCAGTGGATAAATATCCCGTTGAACCAAATGTTTAAAATCTCGAGTCGGCGCAAAGCTCCACCAGCTCAACCCAACTAAGGCAAGCAAGGGTAAGGGTGGGAAATAAGCAACGCCGCTGTAATAGCCAATCACAGTGAGTAAGGTCAGCCCAAGTACTATCATCAAACTCAAATATAAACGTTTACGCGCCGCCTTAAGACAGGCCACGCGCTTAGTTTCATATTTACGACTAATGGGGGCTAGGTGTTCTTCGTAATACGCTTCGAGTTGAGGAAGTTCATCCAAATCCGCAGACAAACCAACATGACCCCGATAAGTCCGAATCGGGCTACCTAAAATAAAGGTGAAAATATTCATATTGATATCATAGTATTGCAGGGTGAACACTCACCCTGCACAACTAAGCTTACAAGTATTCGGCCGCATCTACGGGCGCTTTTGCCGCTTCGCTCACCTCATAGAATGGCATCACTTTAATGCTCGCCATAGAAGCGATAATCGAGCCAGGGAAGATTTCGACCGCAGTATTAAGCTCTGACACTGCCGAGTTATAGAAACGCCTCGCAGCGGAGATATGCGCTTCGACCTCGTTATAGGTCTGCATCGCCTGCAACATAGTGTTGTCGGACTTGAGCTCGGGATAGTTCTCCACATTCACCATTAAGGCACCCATTTTGTCGTTCAACCGCTCAGCCTGAACTAAATGCTCTTTAACGGCACTCGGATCGGCCTTGTTGTAATTATTGCTGAGCTGAGTGCGTAATTCGGTGATTTCTGTGAGCAGCGACTTTTCATGATCCATAAATCGTTTGGCGATTTTTAGAATATTAGGCACAAGATCGGCACGTTTGGTTAGCTGTACATCGATACCCGACAGGGCCTCGAGTGCAGTATTGCGCTTTTTGACTAGGCTGACGTACCAAAGATAGGTAACGATAAAAATCAGCGTTAATCCCAATAACAATTTTTCCATCTTCCATCCTTAGGTTTCTTATTCTTGTTAACAGGATACAGCTAATCATAAATGAGTGGAAATTTCACCTATGGCACAGGTTAAGACGATGAAATTATTCTCTGGTCAGAGCTGGCAATGGTGAAAGTGGTGATCTGGAGCTTCAACCACCAGCAAAACTCGCCTCTTTAGGCGGTAAACTGTGATCCGGCACATTAAAAAGCGCAATTAAAATATAAATTTAACGATATTCAGCTCCGATACAGCAAACAAGGTCTATAGTGTATTGGCACAACATTAGAGCATCCAATTTTGCTCGTGAATACTGGACTCCTCGAGAGTCCATTTTTTTATCCTATTTTTTCCTAACCGCTTCAATATCGCTCATCGCAACATTTAAGTTTCAATTAAAACTTAACAATCATACTTTCCGGCTAATTTTTTAACTTTTACCTTAGCTTTCACCCAGAGTATTTGCAGCCAGAGTAATCTCCCTCAGCCACGTCATCGGCCGTCGGCAACGCCTCGCGCCAGTTCTAGGGTAAAAGATAGTGCGCTGCGCAAAGGTCGACATAAAGGAAGAACGATGAGTTTCAATTCCGGCGATATCCCCCCAAAAAAGGCCTCGGAGCCAGATCCACAACATGGCGATATCAGCGCCAGTGGTTGGTTTGTGCGTTTTCTCAATATTGTTGAACGCTTAGGTAATCTTCTCCCCCACCCAATCACCCTATTCGCGCTGTTCTGTGTCGCTGTGGTCGTCATTTCAGGTATCGCGGGTTACTTTGGCCTGACCGTTGTTGACCCAAGACCTATTGGTTCCCACGGCCGCAGTGCCGATGGTTTAATCCATGTGGTAAGCCTAATGAACGCCGAAGGCTTGCGGATGATAGTCTCGCATCTGGTGACTAACTTTACTGGCTTTACGCCGCTTGGCACTGTGCTCGTCGCACTACTCGGCGTCGGGATTGCAGAACGTTCCGGCTTATTATCCGCCGCTATGCGCGCCTTAGTCATGGGCGCCTCAAAGCGATTGGTTACTGTGACCATAGTCTTTGCCGGCATTATGTCCAACACGGCCGCCGAGCTTGGCTATGTGGTATTGATCCCTATGGCAGCGATGATTTTCCACTCCCTTGGTCGCCATCCACTGGCGGGTTTGGCGGCAGCTTTTGCAGGGGTTTCAGGAGGCTATAGCGCTAACTTGTTACTGGGTACTGTCGATCCCTTATTATCTGGCATAACCGAAGCTGCGGCGCGCATGATAGATCCTGAGTACAACGTCGGCCCAGAAGTGAACTGGTACTTCATGTTTGTCTCCACCTTTGTGATCACTTTCCTTGGCGCCTTTGTTACCGAGAAAATCGTCGAGCCCAAGTTAGGCAAATACCAAGGTGATGATGCGGATGAAACCGTACTGCAATCGATGGAGAGCGTTAGTGAGATTGAAAAGCGTGGCTTAAAATGGGCTGGGTTATCTATGCTAGTGCTCGCCGTTATTTTAGCGCTTTCAGTCGTACCAGAAGGCGCGCCGCTGCGTCATCCAGAAACTGGACTTATCTCAGGTTCACCGTTCCTCAAGGGCATAGTCGCCTTCATCTTTATTTGTTTTGCCATACCGGGCTTTATTTACGGCAAAGTCGTGGGCAGCATCAAAAATGATAAAGATGTCATCAATGCCATGTCCCACAGCATGAGCACTATGGGCATGTATATCGTCCTCGTCTTCTTCGCCGCGCAGTTTGTCGCCTTCTTCAACTGGAGTAATTTAGGTGCGGTACTCGCAGTGTTAGGGGCCGATGGACTGCAATCCATAGGCTTGACTGGCCCTATTGTGTTCCTGTTCTTTATTATGCTTTGCGGCTTTATCAACTTGATGCTCGGCAGCGCCTCGGCGCAATGGGCCATTACCGCTCCTATTTTTGTGCCTATGCTGATGCTGGTCGGTTATGCGCCCGAAACGATTCAAGCGGCATACCGTATTGGGGACTCAGTGACTAACTTAGTCACGCCTATGATGAGCTACTTCGGTTTGATATTAGCGGTCGCCTGTCGTTACCAGAAAAACCTCGGTATAGGCACGCTGATCGCCACTATGCTGCCGTACACTCTGGTGTTTTTCGTGGGTTGGACAGCGTTCTTCTTCCTGTGGGTATTTGGTTTTGGTCTGCCCGTCGGGCCGGGCGCTGCAACTTACTACACGCCTTAATCGCAATAAAAAGGGCGTCGATGATCAAGTCGACGCCCTTGCTTTATCGGGTTGATCTACTAAAACCCGTAGATTTAGTCGTATAGCCATTCCATTAACAGACTGCAGATCATCAAAAAAAGACCGAGATTAAACACATAGGTTTGCAGTGTGGATTTTTCTGGCGTGTCTTTGGCTTGCGACACGATTTGGCTTACTGGCATAAAAAAGAATTGCGGTGCTAATCCCATTCCCACAAATAACACGCCAGCGCCAACACAACGGGTTAACTCGGGCACTGCAAGCGACTCTAAATAAAACGCATAAACGCCATAGGCCAAAAACGCCAGCGCGATACTATGGCATATCATCCCAACGATAAGTTGCTTAGCGGCAAGATTACCCCACGAAAACACCATGTCACCCCTATACTCAGCTTAACCAGAACTATTGATGCTATTGAGCGCGCAGTTTATCTCGCTTACGATGAATCTGCACCCACGCAAACCAACCAAATAAAATGCCGCTAATGGGATAAATATAGAGTGCCCTTTGCAGTTCCGCCCAGAATGGATCGCCCAAGATAAAATAATGGATTAAGGCGACCACGAGGGACGTCAGCATACCCCAGTAAAGTACGCCAAAGACCAAAATAAAGTACCACTTACCCTTAGCAAGTAGCGCATCTAGTTTTTGCAATTCCAATGCTGCATCATCCATGTTTCGTCCCCTTAACGGCCTAAGCACAATATGCCAGAACTCGCGCACAGTGCCTATCCATCTTTATAACTAACAGCATTTAAATAACAAAAAGCCCCGCAATTGCAGGGCTTTAGTTTAGAAACGACTGAGCTTACTCAGCTGAGCTTGGCTTCTCTTCCTTACCTTTCTTCTCACGCTTACTGAAGATACGCTCCACTATCACGAAGAATAATGGTACGAAGAAGATACCTAGGAAAGTCGAGCTCATCATACCGCCAAGTACCGCAGTACCGATGGCGTTTTGGCTACCAGAACCCACACCCGAGCTAATGGCTAACGGCACAACACCTAAACCAAAGGCAAGAGACGTCATCAGAATAGGACGCAAACGCACACGTACCGCATGCAAGGTCGCCTCGACTAAGCCTGAACCTTTCTCGTAGAACTCTTTCGCGAATTCCACAATCAAGATGGCATTCTTGGTTGCTAAGCCCACTGTGGTTAACAGCCCCACTTGGAAGAACACGTCGTTTGGCAAGCCGCGACCGTTCATTGCAACTAAGGCACCGATGATCCCGAGTGGCACCACCAGCACAACAGCAAACGGCACCGACCAGCTCTCATAGAGTGCCGCCAGTACGAGGAACACCACTAAGATCGACAGGGCATACAGCGCAGGCGCTTGGTTACCCGATAAACGCTCTTCGTACGATAAGCCGTTCCACTCAACACCAAAACCAGGAGGAAGCTGCTTAGCAAGGTCTTCCATGATTTCCATCGCCGCACCGGTACTGAACCCAGGAGCCGTAGCACCCTGAATGTTCATCGACGGTAAGCCGTTAAAGCGCTCTAGACGTGGTGAACCGAATTCCCATGTACCCGTCGCAAAGGCAGAGAATGGCACCATGTCACCCTTGTTGTTACGCACGTACCAAGAGTCTAAGTCTCCTGGTTGCATACGATACTGGGCATCACCTTGCACATACACTTTCTTCACGCGGCCGCGGTCAATAAAGTCGTTAACATAAGAACCACCCCAAGCCGTTGCAAGTACACTGTTCACATTGGTGATTTCAATGCCTAACGCGCTTAACTTAGCGTGATCTACATGTAATTGATAAATCGGCGCATCTTCTTGACCGTTAGGACGCACGCCCACCAGATTTGGATTCTGTGCCGCCATGCCCAGCAGTTGGTTACGTGCCGCCACTAACTTCTCGTGACCTTGGCTGTTCTTATCCTGCAAGTACATGTCGAAACCGTTCGCCGTACCCAACTCGATAACCGCAGGAGGCACGAAGGCGAAGACTAAGGCATCTTTCATCTGGCCGAACACACCCATGGCACGACCCGCAATAGACTTAACGTCCATGCCAGGCGCTTCACGCTCAGACCAATCCTTCAAGCCAACGAAGGCGATACCCATGTTTTGCCCTTGACCAGCAAAACTGAAGCCCGCCACGCTAAATACCGATCTCACGCCTTCTTCAGCCATAAAGTGATCAGAAACTTTCTCCAATACTTTTAGGGTGCTTTCTTGGGTTGAGTTAGTCGGCAAAATAGCTTGGGTAAACAAAATACCTTGGTCTTCGTCTGGCAAGAAGGCGGTAGGCATACGGATGAAGATCCAACCCACTGCAATGACCAGCACAACGTAAATCGTCATGACTCTGAAGCTGCGCTTGATGATACCAGCCACGCTCGACTCATAACGATTAGTCAGCTTGTCGAAAGTACGGTTAAACCAACCGAAGAAGCCTGTTTCTATGTGACCATGGCCCTTCTTGACTGGCTTGAGCATAGTCGCACACAGTGCTGGCGTTAAAATCAACGCCACCAGTACAGACAGCGCCATCGCAGAGACGATAGTGATCGAGAACTGACGGTAGATCACGCCCGTTGAACCAGACATAAATGCCATAGGTACAAACACAGCGGATAAGGTCAGACCAATACCGACTAAGGCACCGGTAATTTGGTCCATCGACTTACGCGTCGCTTCGAGTGGACTTAAGCCCTCTTCGGACATCACCCGCTCGACGTTTTCCACCACCACAATCGCATCGTCCACCAGCAAACCGATGGCGAGCACCATAGCGAACATGGTTAGGGTGTTAATCGAGAACCCTGCCATCGATAGAATCGCAAAGGTACCCAGCAATACCACAGGCACTGCAATAGTCGGGATCAAGGTTGCACGGAAGTTTTGCAGGAAGAGGTACATGATAACGAACACAAGTACGATAGCTTCAAGCAAGGTATGCACCACACCTTCGATAGATTGCTCAACGAAAGGAGTTGTATCGTATGGATAAACAACTTCTAATCCCTGCGGGAAGAAGGGCTTCATCTCATCGATTTTTTCACGGACTGCTGATGCTGTATCCAGCGCGTTAGCACCCGTTGCCAGTTTAATCGCTAACCCTGTTGCAGGTTGGCCATTATACAGTGACACCACGGCATAACTTTCAGAACCTAACTCAACTCGCGCCACATCACCGAGGAAGACATTTGCGCCTGAAATATCCGATTTAAGGATAATCTTGCGGAATTCTTCCGCCGTTTGTAAGCGGCTTTGCGCCGATACAGTCGCGTTCAGCTCTTGGCCAGCCACAGATGGCGCACCACCTAACTGTCCAGCGGAAACTTGAGCGTTTTGAGAACGAATCGCCGCAATAACATCTAAGCTAGTTAAGTTATATTGAGTCAACTTCAACGGATCTAGCCATATACGCATCGCATATTGGGCACCGAACAGCTGAATTTCACCTACACCAGGAACACGGCTCATAGGATCTTGGATGTTCGCACCAACATAGTCGGCGATATCGCCCTTATCTAACGAACCGTCGGTCGATACGAAGCCTAATACCATTAAGAAGCCTGAACTCGACTTGTTAACGTTAACCCCTTGCGACTGCACTTCTTGCGGTAACAGGGTCATAGCGCCCTGTAATTTGTTCTGAACTTGAACCTGTGCAATATCCGGATCGGCTTCGGCGTTGAAGGTTAAGGTAATAGACGCATTACCAAAACTATCACTGGTTGAGGAGATATAACGGAGGTGATCGATACCCGTCATACGTTGCTCAATCACCTGAGTCACAGAATCTTCAACGATCTTAGCGGAAGCGCCAGGATAGTTAGCACTGATCACCACGGTCGGTGGTGCAATGTTAGGATATTGAGACACTGGCAGCGAGCGGATCGAGAGGACCCCTGCCAGCATAATAATCAAGGCGATCACCCACGCAAAGATGGGGCGATCAATAAAAAAACGTGCCATAGCTATGCCCTATTGTGCTTGCGTTTCAGAAATAACTTTGGTGGTTACTGGAGCGCCTGGACGAATTTTCTGCAATCCTTCCACAATCAGTTTATCGCCCACAGCTAAACCAGAAGTGACTCGCCATTGGTTGTCAATCACTTCAGCGGTCGTCACAGTTTTCGCTTCGACTAAACCTTGGTCATTTACAACCATAGCCACTGCTTGACCCTTAGAGTTACGCGTGATGGCTTTTTGTGGAACCAAGATAGCCTGTGGATCGGTGCCCGCATTCAACATAGCGCGAACATACATACCAGGTAACAAGATACCTTCAGGGTTAGGGAATTCAGCGCGCAGAATGACTGAACCAGTGTTTGGGTCCACACTCACTTCGGCGAACTGCAACTTACCTAGATGGCTGTATTGAGTGCCATCTTCGAGCAACAACTGCACATCAGCATTTTCTGAAGCTTGTAGCTTACCTTGCTGCAACTTAGCTTTAAGACGTAACAACTGCGCACTCGATTGCGCGATATCCACATTGATAGGATCAAGTTGTTGAATCGTCGCCAGCGTTTGGCTTTGGTTCGCTGTCACTAACGCACCCGCAGTCACACTCGATTTACCGATACGACCAGAGATAGGCGCTAATACTTCAGTGTATTGCAGGTTGATTTTAGCTGTGTTGATCGCAGCTTCTGCCACTGTGACATTCGCTAATGCTTCTTTGTAAGCCGCTTCAGCTTCATCAAATTCTTGCTTACTGATGGCGTTGGTTTTCACCAGTTGCTGATAACGTGCCGCCTTAGCTTTTGCTGAGGCTAAACCCGCATTGGCTCTGGCTAAATCGGCATTGGCACTGACTAACGCAGCTTTGTAAGTTGAAGAGTCAATCTGATACAAGGATTCACCCTGTTTCACATTGCCGCCTTCAACAAAACTACGCTTAGTGATAATACCGTTAACCTGTGGACGCACTTCAGCCTCGAGGAAAGCTTTACTGCGCCCAGGTAATTCCACCTGAATCACTTGTGGCTGGGCAACAACATTAAGGATTCCCACTTCCATACTACGTGGGCCAGCGCCCGCCTGAGCTTTCTCTTCTTGAGGGCTGCAAGCTGCCATCCATAACGCCACGCTTATAACTGAGGCAAGTTTAATTGTCTGCCGCATGAGAACTCCTTCAAATATTAACTGCCCACATACCAGTACACTTATTGCGCTGACACGAGCCGTAATTGTAACTAAAATCAAATCCGTTATTTATCTCATAGCCTATATGAATCAACAAGGAAGATAACGAAACTAAATTGTAAACTAATGAAAATTTTCACTCATTCGGCATTACTATATTCATCGAATTGTTATTCGATTTAAGAATCCCGTTAACTTTGAGCAACATTGTTAGAGGGATATGCCGTAAAACACCCAATAAGCCTACTCCATATTGAATATGTTGCAAATCTGTTCATATTCTACACTTAGCGCAGGCCAAGGCACACAGCTCAACGGCGTTAGCTTAACCGCCACTTGTTGCAATAATTTGTACATAGAGACGAAAACACAGCGCTGCTGTTTTTACTCAGGCCACTCTCAGCATCTAGCCGTTAAAAACGACCCTATTCAAACTGATAATACCGAAAGAGAGTAAGCAAAGAATTGGCTTCAGACTGCCAGCGCGTAAAAAACATCATTTAGCGGATTAATGTGCAATTTGTTACCTCAAACCGCTTAATATGGCCGAAATGCGGTGCCAATGGTTTAAGTCAAACCCACAACAATAAAATTAACCGTCTCAAATCATACTGAGCGGGTTATTTTAGTGATTCCCCATAGGCGGAGCAAACCCGAAATCCAGTTTAATACCCCATTAAATGAAACTCAGACTCCCAAAAATAACACTTCTTTAATGACGAATATTGCTTACAAAGCTAAAAACTCCTCGCTTTAAAACGCATTTGTTCATATTCATTCACATATTTTCGTGATTGGTTCATTCCAAGCATCACGGCTATTCACAACTTATTTTTACGATAATGGTGCGCTAACAACTCCCAATATTTTGAAATAATTTTGAGATGATGATTATGAAGACTCGCACTACATTTTTGCTTAGCGGGGCGTTACTTTCCCTTGCTATGACTGTCCAAGCGGCCGATGACAACCAGCTCTTAGGCGGTACGATTAATGCCAATGTTAACTTTGCCTCCGATTATGTATTCCGCGGTGAATCTGAAACCTTAGATGGTGATATCCCCGTAGTGCAAGGCACCTTAAGTTGGAATCATAATGAAGGTTGGTATGCAGGGGTATTTAGCTCCAACATCAAGTTTGCCGATCCTAATTTAGAGATAGTTACCGCGCCTTTTATCGGCAAAGCTGGTGAATTTGGCGACTCAGGATTTACCTATGATGTAATGCTATTTTCATACCTCTACCCGGGTGCATCCTATTCAAATTACACAGAACTCTGGCTCAAAGTCGGCAAACAGTTTGGCCGTGCCAACCTGCAATTAGAAGTCACGCCCACAGTCGATGACTGGTTTGGAGTCGATGGCTGGCACGGCGTGAACTACGCCTTACATCCAAGCTATAACTTCGATAATGGCGTGAAAATCTCAGGCTCTGTCGGTTATCAAGACTTGAGCGGTGAGGGTGCCGAAGGTTGGGGGCACTGGAACTTAGGTCTAAGCAAAATGTTCTACGGGCTTAATTTTGATGTCCGTTACCACGGCAGTACAGTCGATACCGACCATAAAGTCTATGGTACTCAGACTGAAATCTTCGATGACAGATTTGTGGTTGGCATCAGCAAAAGTTTTTAAGTTTAGTTAGTCGCGTTTCCCGCTCATCCGCTGCTTCCCTGCGGCACTCCAGTGGCTTGATAAATAGAGCCTTGACCAGCCCCCGCGGCTGGTCTTTTTTATGTTGCGCTTACAAGTGCTAAATCTAAATATCCTAAATTCGATTATCCCCTACACTACAGGCCAAAATACGGCTGATGTCGGCCAAACAACGCCCTGATTCCTGTTGCCACTGATTAAATACAGCTTGTACTTGTTTAAGCGCTGTCTGCGACGTAAAACCCGCATCTACCAATTTGTGCGCTTTAAAATAGCCTTGCACATCATCGGTTAACAAAAAGGTATCTTTACCAATACCGCGCAGAAAATAAGGACCTGTGTTGCCGCCAAGTCGAGTACCACGTTTCTTCAACAGTGCCCATAAACCGATAATATCCTGCGTCGGCCAAGCGGCGATCAGCTGCGCCAAGCTGCCATGTTCGCGAGCAATATCGTGGATCATTAAAGCATTATCATAAATGGCTTGGGTCTTTTTTAAATGGCGGATCAGCGTCGCATCACTCGCCCGCGCTTGAATTTGCTCTGGAGATAACATCAAGACTTTATGCGGTTCAAACCCAAAGAATGACTTCTCATATTCAGGCCATTTATTAACAACTACCCGCCATACAAAACCACTTTGAAACACCTGACGGCTCATCGCTGACAATAATTCAGCATCACGATACTGGCGAATTTCATCATCGGACAGGCAGCCAGACAACAAGGCTTCGAGTCCCGCAGCCCCGCCTTTGCGCGCACTGGCTCTGGCATAAATAGATGAAAAACGCTCTAACTGGCTCATATTATTACCTTTAAAATGATTAAATCCCGACACTTTTGATATGTCGTTAATAATACCGATTTTTATCCTTGATGGATCATTTGGCTTTGCCGCTAAAAATTGTGCTTATCCCTGCATTTTTTAGAAAAACTCTTACAGCAAGCACCTTAATTACGACTAAAGTTAAGGCGTAAAGTCAGTAAAATTCAGGGTTTGGAGTTAGTGCCTATGGAGCTTTTTTATCACCCCTTATCACGCTATTCACAAAAGGTGCTGATCGCACTTTATGAAAAGCAGGCCAATTTCTACCCCAGAATCATAGATCTGCGCGACCCTTTTTCACGCAAGGAATTTCACCAAACCTATCCGCAGGCGAGAGTTCCCCTGCTCAAAACCCAGGATGATCAGTTGATCCCCGAGTCCAGCATTATTATCGAATACCTAGATAGGCATTTTAATAACAGTACCCAGTTGCTGCCCCAAGAACCGCAACGCAATTTACAGGTGCGTTTGTTCGATCGCATCATAGACAATGATATTAATAACCCATTATTTCAATTAGAAAAGTTAAAGCATATAGAAGACAGTAATGAATTCGAAATCAAACAATTAGAGAAACAACTACTGGTACAATTTCAACGCTTAGACACGCAACTCACGCAACACCATTGGGTTTGCGGCGACAGTTTTACCTTAGCCGACTGCGCCCTAATCCCTTGTTTAAGTTATAGCTTTCAACACTTAAATCTGTTGGATTTAGATGAGGTCGTGCGCTATTGGCAGCAGGCACAATTGCGTGGCGCTTGGATGTTAGTACAAGAAGAGGTGTTGCTGGCTGAAATGGAGGAAACGGCGGGAATAAGAGGCATACCTTAGCGGGTAAGTCATGCCTCAACAAGATCACATATTGCGTTCTTTCTTCAACTGCAAAAACGCTTTCCACTTCACGACTTCGGGCGGCAACTCAGGTACAGCATCGGTATAACCCGCCTCTTTCACTAAAAAATCGAGCGGCACTTGCTTACCTTTGCACACGAACACGCCGCGCACATGCACGATACAATGCAGGCCACGTTCGCTCACAAAGCGTTGTTCAATATAGAAATATTTCTCATCCCAACCGACGACTTTGGTTTCAATTTCAAAGGTTTTTAGCGGCTTGATATCGCGAATATAGGTAAATTCGGCAGCGTTAACTATCGGCATCCACTTCAACTTTAAGAAACGTTTCAGCAGACCCATCTCGGCCAACATATAAGTCCGCGCTAGATCCATAAACGCGGGATAGCGGGAGTTAGTCAGATGGAAATTGATATCGCAATCACTCGGTAAAGCACGATACGTGATACGGCTTGTCCCTAAAAAATCGATCTTACGGCAGTGACGCGTGCGCCAAAATAACAACCAAAACAAACGAAAATACAGATTCATAACGAGTCGCCCTTGGAATAAGAGCCACAGGCTAACAGAGGTCATACCACAGGGCAAGCGGGATCTATGTCACAAAAAAGGCGTCAGATGACGCCTTTTTATCGTTTAGCAAAACTAAATGCTCAGAGAAAATCAGCCCGTTATAATGGGCTGATTTATCAAGGTGAACAATTGCTTATCTAGCTTATGCCGCAATGCCCGAATGTCTTAACAGGGCATCGATATTCGGCTCACGTCCCATAAACTGTTTGAACAAGTCCATAGGTTCGGCTGAGCCACCCATTTCGAGGATATTGTGCAGGAAGCGACGACCCGTTTCAGGGTTGAAAATCCCTTCCTCTTCGAAGCGGGAAAACGCATCCGCCGACAGCACTTCTGCCCATTTATAGCTGTAATAACCCGCAGCATAACCGCCCGCAAAAATGTGGGCAAAACCATGTTGGAAACGGTTAAAATCCGGCGGTGTTAATACGGCCACCTGACGACGCACTTCGTCTAAGGTTTCTTGAATGCGCGCGCCTTTAGCTGGGTCGTATTCGTGGTGCATTCTAAAATCGAACAACGAGAACTCGAGTTGGCGCAGCATCATCATGCCAGACTGGAAGTTTTTCGCCGCCAGCATTTTATCTAACAAGGCTTTAGGTAATGGCTCGCCCGTTTCGAAGTGGCCAGAAATTTCGGCTAATGCTTCTTCCTGCCAACACCAGTTTTCCATAAATTGACTTGGTAACTCGACCGCATCCCAAGGCACACCATTGATACCCGACACGCCTGCAACATCGATTTTGGTCAGCATGTGGTGGATACCATGGCCAAATTCGTGGAACAGGGTTGTCACTTCATCATGGGTAAACAGCGCAGGTTTGCCATCGACCGGACCATTAAAGTTACAGGTCAAATAAGCCACTGGCTTTTGTAATCCATTGGCGGTTTGACGGCGCACACGGCAGTCATCCATCCAAGCACCACCACGTTTACCTGTGCGGGCATATAAATCAAGGTAGAAACTGCCTCTGTGTTCGTCAGTTTCGTCGAAAATATCGAAGAAACGCACGTCTTTATGCCAACGGTCAAAATCCTTTTGCTCAAGGATTTTAAGGCCGAACAAACGCGATACAGTGTAGAACAAACCCGAGAGCACTTTATCTTCGGGGAAATACGGACGCAGGATTTCCTGTGAAATCTCATACTTATGCTGCTGCAACTTCTCAGCATAGAAACTTAAGTCCCAAGAGGCCATTTCAGTCACGCCATATTCGGCCTCGGCAAACGCTCTCAGCTCAGCCAGTTCTGCCTTAGCTTGATCCTTTGAGCGCAGCGCTAATTCATTTAAAAATGCCATCACCTGCGCCGGCGTTTCAGCCATTTTCGTCGCTAGGGATTTGTCAGCAAAACTGTCAAAACCGAGTAACAATGCGAGTTCGTGGCGCAAAGCAAGAATTTCGTCCATCAGCGGGCTGTTATCAAACTCTCCGGCATTGGGACCTTGATCTGAAGCGCGAGTGACAAACGCACGGTAGCATTCTTCCCGAAGACTGCGGTTTTCGCTGTAGGTCATGACGGGTAGATAAGATGGAAAATCTAAGGTAAATAACCAACCTTCTAGCTCACGCGACTGCGCCATCGCTTTAGCGGCGGCTTTGGCAGACTCAGGCAAACCAGCAAGCTCAGCTTCATCTGTGATCAACTTAGTCCAAGCTTGCGTCGCATCCAGTAATTGATTAGAAAAACCACTGGTGAGTTCAGAAAGACGTTTTACAATCTCGCCATAACGCACTTTTTGCGCGTCATCTAAGCCAATACCCGATAGTTCAAAGTCGCGCAGGCTGTGCTCTATCACCATCTGCTGCGCTTGGCTCAATTGTGCAAATTCATTGGATGCTCGCAGCGCTTTATAGGCTTGATACAAACCTTGGTGTTGGCCAACGTAAGTGCCGTATTCCGATAAAAGAGGTAAACAAGCATCATGGGCGGCACGCCACTCATCTGTGCTAGTCACTGAATTCATATGAGAAACGGGCGACCAAATTTGGCTTAGCTCATCGTCAACCTGTTCTAATGGCGCGACCAAGTTGTCCCACGTAAAAGGACCTTGGTTCTGCAGCACTTCATCAATCTTAGTGCGGCACTGAGCAATGGCATGCTCAACGGCGACTTGAATATGTTCCGGTTTAATCTGTGAAAAAAGCGGTAATTTTGCGCCGCTAAGCAAAGGGTTGCTCATATTGACTCCTCAACAATCTGTATCTGTTATAAATAAGGGCTAATGGCCTATTTATCAAGGCGAGAAAACCGATTGTCCCCTTCGAACGCCTTACTTAACCCTATTTCCCTTGAAAAAAAGTGAACTAGTTCGCATTTAGGATTTACGTTTTATTTACCTACGCATTGTTGCAACCTCGATCGCAAATCGAATCAATTCGCATTAATGTTTGTATGTGAGCAAGGTATTATCTGCATAACTAACGTACCTCGACCAAAATCAGCAAAAATATGGCAACACACTCAGTGAAACTTATCGCCAGCGTCCTCTGCACATTAGGGATCAACTGCCTTAGTCACAACGCAGTTGCTAATGAGAGCCTAGAACAAGTCGATAGTATTTCAAACACCATATTAGCCCGCCAGATAACAGAACCTTTGGCGGTGACGCTGGATTTAGGTTGGGACAGCAAATATGTCTCACAGGGTCGCAATAATCTGCAAGATGGCGGCATCTATTGGCTGAATACCGCAGTCCAGCAAGACAATATCACCGCCTACGCTTTAGTTGGCCGCGGTGATAGCCAAGCCTACACTGAGTGGAATATCGGCCTTGAATATGGGTTCGATGTGGCCGAAAACCTAGAGGCTAATGTGGGTTATCAACGCATTGAAGGCTACAGCAATAGCCGTTGCCACGATAACGAGCTATTTGCCGAACTCGCTTACACAGCTGAACCTTGGCTAGTACCATCGGCAAGTTATGTCTATTCCACCGAGGCTGCGGGTTACTTTGTTGAAGTGAGTTTACACAGCTATTGGCATGTCACAGATCAGCTCAGCCTCACGCCATACATCACTCAAGGGTTTGATTTTAAATACCGCACAGAAGAACACGATGGCCGCAATAACTTGCAATTTGGCCTCGAAGCCAGTTATCAGCTGTCATCCTACATGAGTATCGATGGTCACATCAGCCACAGCATTGCCCAAGGAGATATTGAGCAAGAAGCGACTGCGAATGGCGATATGAGTTCGCAAGATGAGACCTATGCCGGCATCCACTTTGCGATGACGTTTTAACTCCATTCTTAGCGCCGTGGTTTTTAGCTCAGTGTTTTGTAGCGCCGTATTACAACCTTCCTCTGTCAATTTATCCCGCTCCATTTGGCAAAATAACGCTCACTAACTACACTCAAAACGTCGACGGAACGACTCACCATTCATATCGATTTTGCCGAGGAACAGGGAATGTTAGCCCAGCACTTTTATCTCATCCGCACCGCCGTTATTGCCTTACTTCTGTTTTTTCTCCCAGTCATACACTCGGCTGACGCACAGCAATTACTTGAACTTGAGCCTGAATCTGAACCGAGTCTAGAGTCCTTATCGCAATCGACACAAACCGCGCCTTTGCCCCTAGGCACCTTGCTCGACAGTGAGGGCAAACCGATTAATCTACCTGACCAAGAGCAAAGCAGTTTCGAGTATTCGGCTCCCACTCTCACGCCGACTGAGTCATCCAAAACCACTAAATCAACTAAAGCCACGCAATCGACCAAAGCCACTAAGAGTAAAAAACTCAGCCGCAAGCAACAACTTGCCAGCCGTGAACACGTAGCCAATGATCCCAACTGCCGCTGGCTCGATAAACGTATGGATCAGTTAGAAGCGCAACTCGGCGGCAAACAAGATAATGCCGCTACGCATCAAGCCGACGAACTCAGCGCCCGCCAAAAGGAATGGCAATGTTTGAAATGTGGCGCAGAAGGTCCAGCTCAAAACGATCACTCTAATTGCCAATATCGCCGCTAGACGCCCACCCGATGAACAGCTGATGCCCAGTTCGGGTAAGTGTAAAGTTCGGGATCTTTTTCAGTCAAAGTACGGTCTCATGCGTTAGTCATGCAATGGGCTGGTCTGTTATCGCAAACACCCCTACAATGACCTTCTGCTGTAAAGCATCTCATCCTTGAAGTAAGACGGAGAAACTCATGGCTCAACATTTTGACTATATCTGCCTAGGCGCAGGCAGCGGCGGTATCGCCTCAGCAAACCGAGCAGCAATGCGTGGCGCTAAGGTTCTACTCATCGAAGCCAAACACGTAGGTGGCACCTGTGTAAACGTAGGCTGTGTGCCGAAAAAAGTCATGTGGTATGGCGCCCATGTTGCCGAAGCGATGAACCTTTACGCCAAAGATTATGGTTTCGACGTCACTGTTAATAAATTCGATTGGAATACCTTGGTCGAGAACCGCGAAGCCTACATTGGCCGTATTCATGATGCCTACGGCCGTGGTTTTGCCAACAACAAAGTGACCCTGTTAAATGGCTACGGCCGTTTTGTCGATGGCAACACTATTGAAGTGGATGGCGAACATTACACCGCCGATCATATCCTTATCGCCACTGGCGGCGCGCCGACTATTCCGAATATTCCTGGTACCGAATACGGTATCGACTCCGATGGTTTCTTCGCCCTGCGTGAGCAACCAAAACGCGTTGCCGTTGTGGGCGCGGGCTATATCGCCGTTGAAGTCGCTGGCGTGTTACACGCTCTGGGCAGTGAAACTCACTTATTAGTGCGTAAACATGCGCCGCTACGTAACTTTGACCCCATCTTAGTCGACGCCCTCGTTGAGGCCATGGCGACCGAAGGCCCAACATTGCACACCCATAGCGTGCCAAAAGCCGTGGTTAAAAATGCCGATGACAGCCTAACACTGAGCTTAGAAAACGGTGAAAGCATCACAGTCGATTGCTTGATTTGGGCAATTGGCCGTTCACCTGCGACGGGCAATATCGGCTTAGAAAACACCGAAGTGCAAGTAGATAGCAAAGGCTATGTCATCACTGACGAGCAACAAAATACGACTCACAAAGGAATTTACTGTGTCGGTGACATTATGGCGGGCGGCGTAGAGCTCACCCCAGTTGCGGTTAAAGCGGGCCGTTTGTTATCCGAGCGTTTATTTAACGGCATGACAGATGCCAAAATGGATTACAGCCTGATCCCAACCGTCGTGTTCAGCCATCCACCAATCGGCACTATGGGTTTGACCGAACCAGAAGCCCGTACTCAATACGGCGATGATAACGTCAAAGTGTATACCTCGACGTTTACCTCAATGTACACCGCCGTTACGGCCCATCGCCAAGCCTGTAAGATGAAGTTAGTCTGCGCTGGCAAGGACGAAAAAGTCGTCGGTATTCATGGTATTGGTTTTGGTATGGACGAAATCCTTCAAGGTTTCGGCGTCGCCATGAAAATGGGCGCAACTAAGGCCGACTTTGATGCGGTAGTTGCTATCCACCCAACTGGCGCGGAAGAGTTCGTTACTATGAAGGGTTAGTGTAGAAACTTAACTTACTCACGTTCAGAAATCTGGAAAAAACAATCTACACCACTTACACTTTTATATAATCAGTGAAAGTGGTGTTACTTTCTAGGTGGATTAATGGCACAAATAATACTCTCAAGTGATGTTTATAAGAGCACAGAATTAAAGCGTAATGATGGCGGCACTTACAGCTGTCAACCTTCTAATGATAATATCGGCCCCGTACCAACCCTCTTTTCTCATCACGGCATTTTTCTTCTCGAGCCCAACAGCTATCTTTTTTATCTTAAAGCTATAAAGAAAGCGAAAGATCTCAGTCCATGTAGCCGAGCATTACTCAAATACTATCAATTTCTAGAGGATGAAAAATTAGATTGGAATTACTTTCCTCCCATAAAAAGGCTTAAGCCCACCTATCAATTTCGCTCTTACTTACTTAAATCAATCAAGCTTGGGGAGTTGGCACATAGCACTGCAAACGCATACATGAACCACGTTAAGAACTTTTATATGTGGACCATACACGAAAGATATTTAAAAGTTCAGAATGAACAGGAAGCGCCGTTCAAACTAGAGTTTATTCAGATACAAAATCAAGGAATGCTGGCTCATCTTAGGCCAACATTTTCAGTCCAAACCAGTGACCTTAGAATTAAAGTTCCTAGAGATAGCGACTCAAACAGAATTCGACCTCTTTCACCACTGAGCAGGGACTCCCTGGAGCTATTGATTTCATTTCTCCCAAAAGCCTCAAAGGA
Source organism: Shewanella vaxholmensis (assembly GCF_031932135.1). Taxonomy (NCBI): domain Bacteria; kingdom Pseudomonadati; phylum Pseudomonadota; class Gammaproteobacteria; order Alteromonadales; family Shewanellaceae; genus Shewanella; species Shewanella vaxholmensis. The sequence goes on along the minus strand of NZ_JAUOEV010000004.1, from coordinate 98,047 downwards.
ATTAAGACTACAAATACTTCTCTCTATTGATTGTGGTTTGCGTATTGAAGAAGCCTGCACACTGACTTTACATGCGTTAAAGGCTGCAACACCAGTTGCAGAAAGTCGACATCGTTTTGAAATGATTTTATGCCCTCAAGTCACAGGCGTTCAGACTAAGTACGGAAAAAGAAGACGCGTCGAAATCTCCATTGATTTACTTGAAACTTTGCGTGAGTACCAAGTGTCTGAGCGCAGGCTTAAACGAGCCAACAAGTTACAGACCAAGATTGACCAGCTTTACAACGATTCACAGGTGCTAGACCATAAAACTGTTGAGATTTTAAAGCACTCTGAACGTTTTGAGCCGTTATTCATTAGCCAGCAAGGAAATCCTGCCACAAGTAAATCCACGGAATCTAGGTGGGTTGAATTGAGGAGTGAAATACAGAAGATGGACGATTCTTTTACTCACCGCTTCCACGACCTCAGAGCAACCTACGGTACATACCGATTGAGTGACCTATTGGATGCAGGGCTAAGCCCTACAGAGTGCATTGGGCTCATAATGGGATGGATGGGGCATAAAGATGAAAGTACCACTTGGAAATACATACGTTATCTAAAGCGTAAAGAAGTCTTTAAGATAAAATGTGGCATATTGGATTCCATCATGCACGACGCCTTGGGAGGTGCTGATGAATAATATCACTTATTTAAATGGCTGGGATATAGCTCTGCTAATTCAATTGAATGATGACTATATCACCCGATGCGACATGAATCGACTGTTCTATAAAGGATGTCCAAGCACTCAGCATATATTGGAAGGGAAACCGGTTGAGTCAGCAAATCGTGATGAGGCCATTATTCAATTCAAGGAGAAATTTCAAAATAAAATAGAAGAAGGCGCCTCGCATGCAACGGTCGGCAAGTATTTCATGAAGCTTTTAGAATTCCTTAAATGGTGTGATAAGGCTGGCATTGAAGCTTTCTCACTGCAAGCATTGCAAGCATTTATGGCGCATCTATTTGAAAAAGTACGACTGGGCTTGCTTAAAGCTACCTGTTATACACAAACATACGTGAAAATGGTTAAGATATTTAGCGATTATCTTGATTATCCTAGCAATTGGCAGCTTACAATTCCGACAATGAGAAGAGGAGATAGCGAACCTTTTGAGGCTTACAGTCGAAGCGATTTAAAGCAGCTTTTACCGTTTTTACGCAAATTATTTAATCAAACAGCAGAACAGTTCCTAGAAAACCCTCAAAAGCATATTAATGCCCACAAAAGAACATCCACGGCAACATTTATGTGGCAAGGTCAAAGATATGAACTTAATGCTGTAATTAGTAAAATGATGTCCGCGGCTCTGTTTTTAATCAGCTACTACACCTACTCAAACACAAGTACACTTTTTAAGCTAAAGCGCCCTAGAAATACGTCTACATCTGTAAGCAAGCAATGGTATCAAATGCCCGCATTTAAGCGTAGAAGCTTCAAAATAGTTCATGTGGAGATAGGAGAACATGACTATATTGATATACCCAAATACTGCCTTGCTTTATTCGATAAATTACTAGAAGTTTCAAAGGTATTAGATGATTCTGATGATGCATTGTTGTTTCAAATTATTTCCAATAAGAAGTTGCAACCTATTAAGCCATACACTCTTCAAGCATTCAATGGAGGATGGCTGGAGAAGAACTTTTGCTTTACCGACCAAACAGGCCGACGCTTGCGCCCTGTAGTGAGCCGTTTTCGGGAAACTGGTGCTCAGTTAACCACGGTATACCAAGGCGAATTGGCGAATAATATAACACTAGGTAATACCCCTAACATCCGCAGAAAACATTACTCCAAGGGCAATAAACACAATAATAATGCCATGATGCAAGATGTGATGCTCATAAGACAAGAGCAAGCGCAAACTAAGCAAGGCGCTTACTCGGCTCAATTGGCTGTGGGAATAGATGTACTGACTATTGAGGAAGAATTTAAAACTCACTTCCCCCTTATATCGCGAACTCCAAATGGCGGAAGTTGCACTAATCCCTTTAATGAAAAATCAGATAGTTATAGCCTAAAAGCCAAACAGCGAAATTTATTAAAAGATGGTGAGAAACTCGCTTGTGCAGAACTATTAAAATGCTTTGGTTGCCCGCATCAAGTTATAGTCCAATCAGTCAATGATATTTGGTGCTTATTATCATTTAAAACTTGTATTGAGGAGTCAATATACCAACATTTAAGCACTCACCATTATCGCAAGAATTTTGAGATGGTAGTTTCATTCATTCGAGAAAGTATCTTACCAAAAATCCGAAAAGACATTCTAAAAAAAGCTGAAGAAAAACTTGATGACATTGGGTTGCACCCCCTTTGGCAAGATAGTGGCACGGTAATCCTCCCTAAATTATCGGCTACGGAGTAGAGAAATGCATAATCCAAATCTATATGCCCTAGACTATCCAAAGGAATACCAATTTGAGAGCGTTGATGTTATTGAACTATTCCATCAAAAAAATTGGAATAGCCTCAATGAAGTAGTGATTTGTCGTGACAAAAATGGAGATGTCACTGCGCGTTTTAGCGATAATGAATGGGACCTTAACCCATATGCGAGAAACTATAGAGGAAAAGCCAGTTTTAATTTCCAAGATTGGAATGACACAGTTGAATTACAAATCGAGCTCAAGCTTCTGGCATATGGCTGGCTTTTTCATAGAAGCAGAAGAGGTCAGGCCCCTACATTTTCAACTGTGTGGAGTAAAGTTTCACGTATGAGAATAGTTTACAGGTTCCTAAAAGAAGAAAAACATTTTTCGCTCAGGAACTTATCAAATAAGAAGACATTTGAAGCATTCAAGGAATTCTTAATATTAAAGGATTCAAGCCAAAGAAATTTACAGAACATCTTTATTGCAGTGAATAGTGCGATGATGCTTGAGCATTGGCTAGAATATTCATTTGGCTTTACCGAAAAACTACAAGTAATAGCTTTGTCTAAGGCCTTAAGCAAAAAAGAGGCCCAGCAAACACTCGTCATACCAGAGCGAATAAGTGATGCTATTTATGGAAAGGCTATTGAGTTAATTCAGGGGGCAATTGAGTACAAAGATATCATTGCAGATATAGAGATTCGCCTGCAGGATAACTACTTAAAGGGTAAGCATATTGTTGATTTAAAAATCAAAAATGGGGCTAGATTTTTATGGACAGACGCTAGCGGTAACATCACTGATAGCCAGAAATATGCAAGCACAATTGGCGCTTATCAACCTTTGCAGACTAAAGAGATAATATCTCCTCTTTTAAATCAAATAACAGACGTAAAAATTAAGAATGTAATTGATTTCCGTGCTTATATTGGGCAATTAATTACCGCTTGTTTTATTGTTTGCGGTGGTTTTTCTGGTATGCGCGAATCTGAACTCGAAAAGCTAACTCCTAACAGTTATTACGTAGATAGCGTTAACGGACGAGACTTCCATTTGCTTCAGTCCAGTACTTTTAAGCTAGGTGAAAAGCGAGAAACCTGGGTTACGGCTCCGTTCGCAAAACAAGCAATTGAATTGGTATCAACACTGACAAGAACATGGCGGTCTCAAATCGAATATCCCGACAGTCGTTATACAAATACTCTCTGGTGCATTCAAAAAGCCCGTTCAAGACCACCCGTCTTGATTAGGAAATGGCAATTACGATTACGAATTTTCTGTCGGCAGTTTGATATTTTAGTCTCGCAGGCAGACTACCAAGAGTGCCTTGAGTCGAATCCGAACTCATTCGCTAAGATTCAGAATCTCGTAACCATAGGGCAGCCCTGGCTTCTATCTCCTCACCAATTTCGACGCTCTTTGGCATTTTACGCAATTAAATACCGACTAACTACAACTGTGGGATTAAAACAACAGTTTAAACATTTGTATTTAGCAATGACTGAGTGGTATGCCAATGGTGGGCAATTAGCTAGCATGAGAAATTTAACCGTTGATAGCGAAATACAACAAGCACTCGATGCAATTAATGCGGAAATGACTGCAAGTAAAATCTTTAGGCAATGGCACTCTGACGATCCACTCTCGGGCACTATGGGTAAAACCATTGTCAAGATGAGAGGAAATGTGCCGCACATTTATAGCTCCTGGGAAACTATCTACGCAGCAGTAAAAAAAGGCACTCTAACATTACACGGAACAGCACACAGCTACTGTAAGAATGGCTATGACTGTGACATGGAAGGCGTGGTTATGCCCCAGTTCTGTGTTGATTGCAAAGGACAAGGCAGTATTATCGATAAAGACCAAGCAGTGTGGTGGAAGAAAAAGCACCAGAGCCTTGTCTGCTATATGAATCAGGAAGAAGATATGTCACTTACTGAGATAAGCCATTTCATTACTCAAATTCGAGCAGCTGAAAACGTCATGACCGACTTTAATATGCCCTTTACCCCTTTTGAACCAGAATTAAAGGTAACTGAACTATGAGTAAGAGCGAAAATACTCTGCTTGTGTTAGAGGCTGCATTAGAGCGTATTGCGCAAGGCAAGCCTAAGCGAATTCCAGCTACACGAAAGTTAAGTGTGAGAGCTGTTGAAGAGGAAGCCAATCTGGGTAATGGCAGTGGTTATTACTATCCTGAGTTCGTTGAAAAAGTCAAACAGGTCAAGGCTGATATAGTCGAGGCAAGAGGAGAATACGTTCAACCTGAAATTCAGTCAGTACGGCTTAAGCTCAATGAACAGAAGCGAATCAAGCAAAACTACAAAGAGAAGTACAAAGCGATAAGAGATCAACTAGCCAGCTTTGCTGCAGCACAACATCATCTCAATGACAAGTTAGTTCAGGCATTAGCTAAGATTGATGAACTAGAGTTTGAAAACTCGAGTCTTAAAGATAGGCTTTCTAAGTTAAAACGAAGTACCATCGTACCGATTAAATAGACTAATGCCGCCCATTTGTGAATGAATAAAGATGGGCATAACCTCATTAGCACTTTATGCGCGGTACACTAAGCCACTTAGTCGTATATTGAGGTGTCAACAAATCTCGCCGCATTGCCCATTTATGCTCTATGCCTTGAGCAGCGGTGAACAGGGTATCACTGCCAAAGCATTGGTTAATGTGATCGAGTGTAAGCATTAGCGCTGACTTTGCCATTGGTGGATTGAACAAGTCTAATTGGCTATGTTTCTCGCTCGCTAAATCAATCTAACCTACGCCTATATTGTAATAGCGCTCACCTTCACGAAATAGCTTGGGTTCGGCTTCACATATAGCCTTAGTCAGCTCGACCGTACTTTATAAGCTTGATAATTGAAGATGTGCTTACTCTAACTTGAATTGAAAACAATTTGAAAACGAGTTCATTTCGCTATGCATCAGAAGCGATGCGCTACATAGATTTTCAATTGCACATATTAATTGACAAGATTTATCTATCATTAGCTAGTTTGGGAAAATGACTCAAAACTAGAAATGCCAGCACGGGCAGGAATAGGGATAACACGCATAGCAATAAACCACTGTGATTATATACAGAAATTATAGGCGTAGAATGGCAGCTAGCAAGAATTATTCACCGACCTCAATGTAATACCATTGGTTCTTCTCTTTATCGAAGGTCACGTTAATGTTCATTGGGTCGGTATAAGCTTGTTCAGCTCTGAGGAGCTTATCTCTGCCAAGTCATTAATACACAGTGGCTGCATTAATGTGATAAAAATATGGCTATAAAACCGAACAAGGTTAACAGGATTAAAGTGACTAGAACCCGTATAGGCCAAAAAACATGGAACAGCCTGAAGATAAAAATACCTATATCAGCTAAAGCAAAAATCATCGTAAAATGAGTACATAAAAGTGATTAGCACTACCTTTGCAACCCTAAATAGCAAATTCAACTGTACGAATCACTACACAAACATGACGATAATCCTTATGATTTATTCTTTAAGGATGGTCGTCATTTTTTGTCGATAATCCAGCTAGGCATGATTAATATATTTTTACTCCTTCTAGGGCTTTTTGAACTAGATTTGGGAAAGAAATATAAAGGCTCGGCTCCACTTAGTACATGTTTCTCCCAAGCCAATTGCCTTCTCTTTTTTTCCTTTGCTAACTTGTCATACTCTTCACTCATACCGCTACCTACTTAAAAACTAATATTGTTAAGTTAAATAGTGAACTCGACCGATTCGTTCGTAAAACATACAATAAACATATTTTGATTTATGTTCAAGCCGTCAGAAAAAAAGGAGCTTCACCCCTTGAACTTCCTCTGAACCTACATATTAGACTTTCGATTAGCAGGCTAATGCTAAGGGCACATTTAGTTGAATTTTTATTAAAAGGAAGCATCCCAACCCCAAAATATAGATGACTTAACACTAGTTTAGGCAGAAGATACGAGTTTTATGAAGTAATAAGTTGATGGATGAAAACTGAGGATCTGATATGCAAGAAATTGATTTTAAGGGTTCAAGTGCTACTCGGATTGGGATGAGAACTTCATTGAAAATCTTGGAAGAATGGGGCTGTAATCAGGAGCAAGTTCAGGCTTTACTCACATTACCTAAAAACTATAACGACCTTGATTTTGAACAAGTGAGTCTCAATCAAGAACAAATTGGAAGAATCAGCTATATACTGAATATTCACGCTGGTTTAAATTCACTATTCAGCAACCCTGAAAATATCTATGGGTTTATGAACATGGTCAATCATAATCATCTCTTTAATAGCGCCAAGCCAATCGATGTCATATTAAGTGAAGAAAGCGATAGTTTTCAATTAGTTATTAATCATATAAACCAGTTGCTTATACGTTAAATTTCGTTCTTTCTTCTTTGAGTTTTTTCACACAAACATTGAGCTATTTTGACACTAGGTATTTCTGACACGATTAAAATGTTTGTACATTTTAATCGTGTTGATGCCTGAATAAAAAATTTAAGCCATGCCTTTATCTCCTACTCGCCACCTTAAGCGTCTTTATATAAATACCCCATAAGTGGGAAAATCTGCGAAAATTTGTTAAACAAACCATAAACGATCTTGCTCATCTAAGGTTAGCCGGAACTAAATCATACATAGCCTTTTGGGTAACATAACTAAAAACGGGACATAAATTGGTTAGAGTCAAAGCTCTTAAAGTGATGAGTCTCATTAGGGAAAGTATGGAAAGTGGATATACGGTAACGCCACGTTGAGTAATGAGCAACGCTACCACCTAACCTGAACCATTGCCCCCCGAGAATACGAAGCGTTGAGAATCTGTCTTAAACGCTTGTTAAGTGCTCTGTAGTGCTTTAGTAAAGCCATACATATCAACAACCTTTGCTTTGGTATATGTCTTGTCAGTTCTATTCCCAGTGTAAAAGTCGATAGTCGCTCTACTTTCAGAGATTTGGTCGATAATACTTTGGTTTTGTTGGTAAAACTGACCTATGCAGCTTAAAGATCTATGGTTAAACCTAGTAAAGCCGCACTCACCTTTAAAAATATCACTAAATGTTGTTTTGAAAAAACGGTCATAGGCAGGAACTGAACCAAATACTCCAAGCATAATCTTGGTGACTAGAACTAAATGACTCGTGTTTTCAGGGATTATTAGACTACGGATCTCATTATATTGCTCTACCAAAAAATCTAAGTTTTCACTCGTATAATTGCTAACATCAATTGACCAAGCATCAACTTTTAGTGAAGCAATATACTCGATTAAACCTTCAAAGTTTTTCGAGCTTTTTGCGAGCATAAAACTCGAACCTCGAAACATGCCCCAGCTTGAAAGGTAAAAGCCAAGAGAAAGACAGCTCTTCTCCATATCCGCTAGAAGGTTACTTCCTGTTTTCGGATGAAAATAGTTATAACAATAATCAAAAGAAGCATACCTAGCATAAGGATCATGCCTTGCTTCAAAAGATGCTACATACTCATGTATATCATTTCTTGTTAGCTTCAAATTACCTCTCAATTCAAATCGACTGCAAATCACACAAATATGAATTCAAATGAAACAAGCGGTACTCTTTGAGTACCACTTGAACACTTTTTTGAACAAATTTAGACAGCAGCGTGGTGTGAAGCAAAAGACTAGATACCCGCGCTAATCAATTACATTTATTTTATATCATGTAAATAGCTGGAAATACTGTCTGCTTTACAAGCATAAGTGTTAACTAGTTCATCTTTAAATGATTCGTCCCAGTTAGGGTAAAGCTCATTGATTAATTCAGTCATAACTTCCTCAAATTGATAACCGTCAATTGACGTACCTAAAGACTGAAAAATTCGGTTCAAGCTTTTATGAAAGCGCTCTTCATCCAGAGGGTGGCCTGAATTCCATGTATCGATCTGCATCCATTTTTTTAATTCTTTTTTGAGTATAACTAAATTCATTTAAAACTCCTTTAAATATAACTTCTTAGTAGTTAGTGCGTTGCTCTGTTTGTAAGTTTAGCTCTGTCTGGTGCTAAAGTTCTGACGCGCATCCTTTAGATTAACCGGACTAATGGTGTTTGATCTTCTAAAATCATACCACCACTGCCATCCTCCATAGTAATAGCTGAAACCCTTAGTCCACACGATGTATGAAACCTAATTCCAATAACGCCGCTCCCTTCTTTCTTATCAGCTTCAACCTCATAAATTTTACCTGATTTTCTATCAATATATTGACCTTCAAAATTGTGACCCATATTCATTCCTCCATTCATGTAAATAGCTAGTAACTTTACTATCATAAACATAATAAACACTTGATCGTGTGCAATATAATCACTATGTTATTTCGAATCTAAATTATCATAAACCACTGAATATAATGAGAAGTGAAAAAGAAATTTTTGATGAACTGGAGGTGCTTAGTACCCATGATGGTTTTTGGGAGGTTGTTGCTTTTTTTTGCTGGAAAGACACTTTTATACACTTTTCTGGTGATAAGCTCGACAAAGAAGCTCTTGCTCAGCAGTTCGAAAGATCTCGACTATCAAGAACAGAACTTTCGACGCTCATAGGCCTTGCGTGTAAAAGCGGATTCAACAATAAACAATTGAGCCTAGAGGAATTAAAAGAAAGGTCTGAACATATTTGGCAGCTTCTTGAGGAACTACACCATAGCTTTTATCCACCACTAGATGTTGCTGCCTTGTCTGCGCAATCTGATGCTAAAGATGGTGATGTGCCTACCTTTGGTAAATTCATGCGAGATCTAATCCCTAGTGGCAATAAGAATCACTTTATGCGAGAAGCTATCTTTTACGGTGGGGATGGAGTTTTTAAGCATCAATATAGGGATTTAGCTAAGCGTCGTTATTCCCTTGATGAGGATTGGATTGAAGCAAACAAGGGCTTTAAAGTTTCACAAGCAGCCGATGTCATTTCCGCTATAGAGAAAATTCAATTAGAAAAAGCTAATCAATCTATTTCTACAGCAACAAGCTGGCCATTACCATACCACCTACCTATATTCTGTTTCGATGTATCCGAAGTCGTAACGCGAAGTGGTTTAGGCCTAGAGATTGTCGAGGCTGTAATTGCTGCTTTCTCCGCTAAGCCTCAAGAAGGAATGGATTGCTTTAAATCCGTCGATGATTTTAACCACAGAAATGCGTTTCCAATAATTAAAATTGATGAAGACACCTTCGCAAGCTTTCAAGCATATAGCTTGTGGGAAGCTCTCTATGAAAGCCCATTCTTTTGGTTTAATGCAGATCATACCTACAAAGCTACCGCAAGCAAACATAGAGGCGCTTTTACGGAGGATTTTACCGCTGAGCGTTTAGCACTAGTGTTTGGTGAAGAGAATGTTTTAACTAATATCGACATATACGATGGTAAAGCCAAAGCTGGTGAAATCGACGTTTTGGTCACATTTGGCGATTTCGCGATTGTAGTGCAAGCCAAGTCTAAAAAGCTCACTATTGAAGCTCGTAGAGGGAACAGTAAGCAGCTTGAAGGTGATTTTAAAAAAGCAATTCAAGATGCCTATGACCAAGCACACTCGTGTAGCCAACTGTTGCAAGGAGATGGGTACGTATTCAAAGATGAGTCTGGTATCGAAGTTAATATTCGATCTAGCTTCAAGATGATATTTCCTGTTTGTATTGTATCAGATCACTTCCCCGCTCTTTCTGCTCAAGCCAGACACTTTCTAAAGTATCAAACAACAGATGTAATAAAACATCCCTATGTAATGGATGTATTTCTAATAGATATGATTACAGAGATGTTGCCATCTTCTCTCTGGGTTCTCGACTACCTTATTAAGCGAAGCGACTATGGTGATTCGATCCTTTCTAATCATGAGCTGGTAATACTTTCAACCTACATCAAGCAAAACCTATATTTCGAGGAAAATCCGACACTAGTTATGCTTGATGATGATATCTCGGCAGATCTTGAATTGGCCATGTTAGCCAGAAGGGATGGTTATGAGGGAGAGGTGACACCAGAAGGTTTTCTCACCGTTCATAAAAATACTCATGTAGGGAGAATAATCGATGATATTGAGTATTCTACAGATTTTGGGCTTCAGAAGCTGGGATTGCACCTTCTATCAATGAGTGGTAATAGCATCAATCTACTCAATGAAGCAATTTCAAAAATGATTGTTCAATTCAAAAAGGATCATCGTCACCACGATATAACTCTTCCCTTGTTAGAGGAAAAAACTGGTTTAACTATCCATTGTAATGAAGATGACAATGAGACCGCCTACAAGAAACTGGTTACGCACTGCGAGAAACGAAAATACACTTGCAAAGCCGATTCTTGGGTCGGTTGCTGTTTTAGTCCAACTCAAGGTAGGTTCAGATTTTCTTCCTACCACGAAAGTGAATGGTGCCAATCCGATGAAATGGAAAAGTTAGTCGCGGATCTCAAACCTATTTCCCCAGAGCATCATGTAGGAGACGTAAAAAATCTTTCCTTTGGAAAACAGCCACAAATAACACTAAAAAAAATAGGTAGAAATGAACCTTGTTCATGTGGTAGTGGTCAGAAGTATAAACGCTGCTGTCTTCCGTAATTTGGTGAATAAATCTGTTTTAGTAGTCTTGCCTTTTACTTATACATTAGGGTTTCTATGGGAAATTTTGATAGTACTAGGTAAGACGAACTCTTTCCCAAACTCATTTCGGGGCATAAACGTGCCAGAACTGATAGGCCTGACACGAGTTGGGACAATTGTGAGTTACGACCACCGACTTGTTTCTAGGTTTCAGATAACTTCTCGTATCTCAAAACGCCAAATGCGGATCAGTCCTCGATGCAAATCAGGGAGTGAAGTGGATTATCTTTGGGTGCAATTTCACTCTTTTACTACAGCTAAAACCAAACGCCCGTTACCAAGAGTCTGCCCGTTAAAATTATATTTTGTAAAATCTCTAGGCAATTTGACCACCTCTCATCATTTATTCCTTAGCTCTTGCCTTAAACTATGGTGAAACAAAAACCTTCAGCTCAATATCATTATCATGTGCAGTCGCTAGCCAACTATTTAATAATTGAAAAGCTTGTAAGGTTTCGCCATTTGCCCCTGAACCTAACTTTAATTGTTGCTCAAAATGGGCAGCCGAAAAGCTATTGGCAGCAACAATCCAAATTTCCTTTTTTACTGCTGTTGAGCGTCTTCTCATTGCAACGGTATCCCACAGCTCATTTAGTTTTTCTAATCTTTCCTGCTTGTTTTGAGCCGTAAAAGTAACACCTTGGAAAACTCTAATTCTTTCAGCAATATTTTGAGCAGACTCTGGAGCAGGCCAAGCCGTATGAAGCCTATTCCAATTTGAAGGCTTCAGTTCAATATTTCCACTAATTAGCATTTCAATATTTTTTATGGCTTGAGACCCTACTTCAGCAAGTGCTCCTGCTGATGAACGCGGGTTTATTGCACTACCACATTTTACATGAACGAATGCTAACTTGTTTTTTGACGATACAATAAAGTCAGCAGGTTCGGTCCCCATATCCGTGTTAATCAGCAAGTCTGCATCAGGTATGTAGGGAGCAAATGGACCTAGTTCGCTTTTTGTTGGGTTGGCTAAGCCATTAGCTTTTAATTGATCCACTAAATAGAAAACCGAATCACTGCTAAAGCCTCCATCGACAACCTGATGAGCACCATTTTGATATCCTTTCTCATCTAAGTTTGCGCCAACAAGAGACTCTAGCCCGATAACAACATTGGCAAGGTTGGAAGCACCTAATTCGAAACTATCAGCCACTGGAAGCGTTAATTGATAGAACTTACAATTTGAATAACTTATCCCATTGGCTAACAGAGCTTTATGTAGGTGCTTGTTAAGAAAGTCAGTTATGTCTTGGCATTCCTCATCGTCAATTGAATATAATATTTCCACTTCTGGTGAAATTTCTAGATAAGGTTCTTCTTGCTTAAAGTTGACTAAGATTTTACTTTCCTCAACACCATCAACAAGTAAAGTGCCGTTGTCATAAATCAAATACAAAAACGAATTGTCGAGTGTATATTGTTCCCCTGCTATAAAAATACTTATCGGAGACTCAAACTCTGTTAAATCAAAAATCAAACTGTGAGCTTCAAAATTTTCATCAACAGATATTGGCTTTGCATATGAATGTACTAAGGCGTTCTTTATATTAATATTTGCAGATATGACGTTATCAATATTTGTAAGCCAATCATTCAGATCACCCAAAGTAAACGATGACTCTTTTTGATCTGAGATTCGCCCAGAATCTGCACCTACATAATAACTACCATTCTTTTTATTGAGTTGGTCATAGGTATCACAACGCATTGTAGCTAACCGATATGAAGCATTAGCTTGCATGTCAGCCATTTGTTCTAAGTTTCGTCCTTTTACCGCAATGCTTTCAGGACGTTTTATAGCAGAACTAATCGATTTACTACTCGCTTCTTTCGTTGAGGCTGATTCACCTAATGACATTACCTTAAGCAATTTATCGAGAGATACAGCAGAGCCGAGTTTCAAATCTTTCTCACCATTAAACCTGCGTCCTCGGCTATCATAAATTGCAACAACGTTATTCGAGAGCTGTTTATACAATGTTATTTCTAATGAAGGCTCAAAGAAAAACTGGTCTGTTAAAAACCGAGACTTATTGAACGCGATTGAGATAACACCATGAATACCAGATTCTGTAGAAAAGACTCTCGCGAGTTCACCAGCATTGTTGCACCACCAGTATAGATGGTCTGATAAAAGCTGAATGCTGAACCCCTGCGACTGATTTAAAAAACAAATTGATGCCGTAGGGATATTAAGAGAGCGCTCAGGTTCAAACGTATTAAGGTCAAACTTACTAACAAAGCGGTTGCCGTAATAACTAACATCAGGAAATGCGTCTAAGTAACGCTCAATCAACTTATTACTGTCTAGTGATGCTATGAATCTTTTAACTGAATCAGCACTATCTAGTGAACGATCAAATTTTCTGTAGTTTTGCCACATTTGGCTATTTGCATTGTTTTCAATCTCCAAAATTTTAGGCTCAATATCACCGTACAGACGAACTACTCTTCCGATGGTTTGAACTAGTTCCCGACCACTATTAACTGCATAGGCTAAAACCAATAACTTCGCTTCTGGAATATCGACCCCTTCATCTAGTTTCCGCTGGTGAATAATGACTTGGTAATCAGAACCTTTAAGGTTCGCTGGCACGGAAACTTTTACATTATCTCGTTCATCTTTAGTAAATTGTTCATGTATTGCTAATACTGAAAAGTCATCGTTTAGCAAATCGTAATAGCTTTTAATATCTTCGAACTTTTCACATTTGATAATGCACTTTGTACCATCATTAGCCTCTAAGAAGTCTATGATTTTCCCGCTTAATTCAGCTAACGTAATTGACTCAAAAGTTGGTTCTTTTAAAACACCATCTGCAAGTGCTCTTTCAAAGGTATAAATATAACTAGCGTCTTCGGTAACGTCGAATTGATACAAGTCATTCCTGTACGGGGTCGCAGTTATAACGACTTTATGAGCATCAATACCGCGTACCAACGTGCTCCATACGGGAGAAGGTTCAGCGTGCCCCTCATCAATAATAATAAGATCAATATCTTGCTTTAACCGCTCAAGCTGAGAACTATCGAAAGTTTGTAGTTTCTGGAAGGTGGAAACATAAACGCCGTTTTTAGAGGTATCATTTACATCACTATAAACAGTTTTGCGCTTGATAACCTCACCTTCAACACGATCACTAAAGAACTTCCCATCTATTTCTTTAAAGAGTTGATCACACACAGCACGTCGATGACATAAAACCAGCACCCGCTTTTGGGTTGCTTTGTGAGAGACAATACTAATTACACCCGATTTACCTGCACCCGTTGGCAAGCTAATAAGGCAAGAGTTTGCGTTTTCATTTAACGGCTTTTTTAAGTAACTTAACGCCGTTTGAATACTTTCTTGCTGGCAGTGTCTCAGACTTTGCCACAAATCTTCATTAACGATGAAACCACTTACATTCATTTAAACGTCCCTGTTATTCTTAATTTGAGACAAGAGCAAAAGTTCGCCAGCAAAAGCTTACGAAAAGACCTACTTTACAATTAACACTTAACTCTAGGGAATCCCAAGATAATTTCTCATACAATCAATATGTAGACACGCATAGTGCTGTTTGATCTAATCAATTTCGCTAGGAACAAACTAGATCAACACCATGCGTAACATTACCATACTGCATCAATCTATTAGTTCGCAATTCACAAATAACTTCTTATGTCTCTGATGGTTGTGACTAAGTCATTACTCGATGGCTATCAACTCTCTTTAACGCAACTAGGCCGTAATATTTCAGGCAATCTGGCTGCTATAAGCTCTGCCTGAAGCGCCACTGATTTTTGCCCACTTTAGCATTACTAAAACTAAGTATGTTGTCTGGCATCTCAAACTTGTTATGGGGCAAAAACGAGTTAATTCAACTGTCACTTTCTGTGATCGATCGTAATGACCAAACACCTAAAGACTTTGACAGTTAAATGCATACTGTTAACTTAGATTGGCGAATAAATTTTGCACAATTTTAAATTACAAGGAGTTAACTATGCAAATCAAACTAGGGCCTAAAAGAACAAACGAGGATGGTACGCCGGATAAAAGGCAAAGAGTTACCGAGGGAAAAAAGAAAGAACACTCCGACCTAAAACCACACAAGCACAAAAAAGGTGACTAATATAAACCTAGAGTGCTAACTCGGAAGTTCGCGGACACTGCAAAGGGTAAACTGAGCAGAATCAAAAAACCTCGCTAGAAATGCTATTTGAGATCAATTAGCGCTTCCCTTATGGCAAGAGTACTCTGATATCACACCCTAATACTTCGGCCAACTGATAAGCCTTTTCGAGCGTGATGTTTACCTCGCCACGCTCTATTCGTCCCACATAACTGCGGTCAATCTCGGCCAATAGCGCCATTTTATCTTGAGATATACCAAGCCGTTTACGCTCTGCACGCAGTTTCGCCCCAAATTGGATCGCTAAGTCTTTCATTTTTCATCTCGTTAAAGAGAAAGACTATCCAAAGTTGCGGCCTACAAAGCCACGGATTATAATCCGCAATACATTTACAATGCTCTTCTAACGCTTAGAGCAATCACTAAACAGCCTGCTGCGAGAACGTCATGCCTAAAGCTTCAATCAAAATATGCACGACATTGCATAACATTCTCCAGGACGAGAGCTTCAACCATTTTCAAATAATGGGCCTGAGAGACGCCTATCTCACTGCTTCAACTAGCGCTCCTAATCTTAGTGATGCGTACAATTTCATTTATCGTCAGGTCCACAGGCTCGTGCAGAAGGGTATCTTAGATAAAAATGTGAATGAACAGACGAAGGAAACAACTTACCAAAAGACTGCAAAATTCTCTCAAACAAATTTTATTCTGCAAAAATCAGAGGCATCTACATCCATTACAGAATCGCCAACAAGAAACACGCAAAAAAGTAATGCTATTCATCAATTAGAAGAGCGGCTCAAGCAATCCGAAATTGATTTATTTACGAGCATCGGCGAGTCCGAAGAGTATATGCGCTTATATCAATCCTTTCCCGATATGAAAGCACACCTCGAATCCCAGTACTTGCAGGCTCGCGAAACAAGCTCAAAACTACTTGGCCAAATCAAAGCGATTAAATCTGCTATCACCCATCAGCAAAAGTAACCGAATGCAACTTAGACAATGGCAATCAGAGTGTGTCAAACGCGCTCTAAGACACTTTCACTGTGCACATAGACACTTTCTTTGCTTAGCAACACCAGGGGCTGGAAAATCGATTATGGCAGCCGAAGTTACTGCGAAACTATTTGAGGATGATTTAATCGACTTTGTACTGTGCTTTTCCCCGTCAGTGAATATTTCTCAAGGGATGAAACAGACCTTTTCAAGTCGTCTAAACTGCCGGTTTGATGGTGTGATAGGTTCAGTTGGTTGCTCTTATACTTACCAAGGGATGTTGGCCTTTAAAGAAGACTTTTGGCAACTGCTAAAAAGAAATCGAGTGCTCGTGATCTTTGATGAAATTCATCATTGCGCAGGGAGCTCTCTAGAAGATGCGAACGCATGGGGGGAAGAGATTCTACTCAACATACAAGATCAAGCGCAGTACACGCTAGCATTAACTGGTACGCCTTGGCGTTCAGACCAAGCACCTATTGTTTTATCTCGGTATACCGACCCTGATAATCAAATTCAATGTGACTATGTGTATGGCCTGAAGGAAGCTGTTGCCGACGGTGTATGTCGTAGCCCCCAAATTGTACTTATTGATAATGACAAAATTTTAGTTACTGACGAAGAAAACGAAACAAAGACATACGGTTGCTTAGATGACTTATTTAAATGCTCATCGATTTCGTACCAGTCGATCATCAAAAATCATGAAGCAATTCGACATACTTTAGCGCTAGCAACGGACAAACTTGGAATGATAAAACAGTCCAATCCTAATGCTGCAGGACTCATCGTCGCTTCATCAATATCGCACGCCGCATATATCTTTAATATGCTAAAAACAGAGTTTAGTGAAACAGCTCAGATAGTTACCTACAAAGAAGAGGACCCCTCACTTAAGATAAATGAATTTAGAAATAGTACGACTAACTGGATCGTCAGTGTAGGAATGATAAGTGAGGGGACTGACATCCCTCGTCTACAGGTCTGCTGTCACCTTAGTAGAGTTAAAACCGAGCTTTACTTTAGGCAGGTTTTAGGTCGTATTTTACGCACAAATAATTCGGCTAACCAGCAAGCTTGGCTATACACCTTTGCAGAGCAAAAACTTGTCGAATTTGCCAATCGTATAGCAGAAGAAATACCTGACATACCGGTGTTATTTAACGAGCCAATAGAAATTAAGCTCAAGCAGGATCAACTCGAAAACCATGATGTGACAGTGAAAACGAAGCCACCTACTGACAGCAATATTCTCAATATTGACAGGCTGTCTATCGATAAACAGACACGATCGTATTATGTAGAGCTTTCAGCGCAGGATTTTTTAGGTACACCAACATCATTATCATTTGAGCTTTTAGGTGGTTTTAGAGAAAAAGTTGTCTCAACTTTTAACTCACCATTCTAAAACCACACATATTAAAGTCACGGTGTCACCGAAATATTGAAAATTTGTGTTTTAGAACTATCTAAATGTACGCTCATCAGTAATTAGCAAACCTAGAGCACACTGATTAATTCTGAAATAATTTAGAGCTGAAAAGTAAATTTCACTAATAAGCCTTTGACAAGGATAGAATAACCATATAAAAAGTTGTCTAGGTTACAGTAATGGTCCCCGGATAGCTCAGTTAGTTAGAGCGCCCGCTTCGTAATGCGGGAGGTCGTAGGTGCGAATCCTACTCTGGTAAGTAGCTTTTTTAGGCTATTTACCAGAGAGCTTTCTTGGTACAGGTTGTGGCTGTGCGTTATAAAGCCTTTTTAATTGGTTAGCATCACAACTTTCCAATGTCTCATTTACCCAGCGAACATTATTCAAATGAGCTCCATTTGGTATTTTTAAGCCATAAATATACCTTTCCTCATCAAAAATCGTTCCTAACTTAACAGCTGATCCAACATTATAAATACAAGCAAGCTGCGGTGGACCACCTGTTGCAGGATCTTGATTGGTTTTGATAAAACGATGCAATGCATAAAAGTACCCCCGAGAATTTGTTCCGAAATCTGAGTGTTGTACTTCATTTTCATGTAGCGATTTGTATCCCTTACCGCCTGTACCATCCCATACAATTAACGATGAAGAATGCCCCACTGAAAGCTCGCTTTTTGACCAGCCTTTTGCTAATGACCATTTGATATTAAAAGCACAAAAATCATATTTTTTCCGCCTTGTTAAATACACAATGCTGAAACTTTTAAGAGCAAATCTTTTAGGATAGGGTCCAAATGAACTTTGAATTAATTCAAAAATCAGATCGGAACGCTCATTTGGTTCTGTAATTTCCTCAAAAGAGCTGCAAGAGTCAATGTATGTAATAATCTGGCTCAATTGCTGAGAACAGAATAGCGCATCGCCGCAAAAACCAAGAATATCGCCATACTTTTCAGACGGAAAAATTTTACGGCCTAAATCCCAGTATCCTAATTTAGCCCAACTCAAGCGACTATCACTAGCCAAATACACCGCAGTTTGCTTTGCTCCATCACAAGCAATCCAAGCAATTAATGTTGTAATGGTTACTCTCCGACATAGATACTGAAATATGACTCAAAGCATACCGACATCCAACTTAAGGTGCTATCTTAACGAATATTTTATGCTTGCTAGCAAAGGGATTTGACATGTCGGTTATACGTCACATTGAGATACAAAACTTTAGATCAATTAAAAATCTATCTTGGAATCCAAAGCCTGGACTTAACTGCCTAATCGGACCAGGGGATTCTGGTAAGTCGACAATTTTAGATGCCATTGATTTGGCCCTAGGTGCAAGACGCTCTTACTCATTCAACGATGCCGACTTCTATCAACTAGACACAACATCGCCATTAATTATCGCGGTAACCATTGGTAAGCTTCACGATGAGTTAAAAAATTTTGAACGTTATGGTTCTTTTTTTAGGGGATTCAATCCTACAACTAAGGAAATATCCGACGAACCCTCAGTTGGAACTGAAACAGTTCTTACCATAATGTTATATGTAGATGCGAATTTAGCGCCTGATTGGCGATTATATTCTGATCGTGCTGATGCTGATGGTCTAGAACGTCGATTGCCTTGGAAGCACAGAGAACTATTGTCGCCCGTTCGACTTGGCACTACCTCACATCAAAACCTTGCATGGGGAAATCGGTCGGTGTTAAACAAGCTTTCTGAAGAGACGTTAGACGTATCTTCAGTTCTTGCTCAATTGGGACGGCAAACTCGTGAAGCCTTTGCGGCACAACAAGTACAGGGGGTCACAGAGGTTTTAACTCAAGTCCAGCAAATTGCCAATCGACTTGGCGTATCAGTTGGGCAACTTAGTGCTCTTCTTGATGTAAATGGAATATCCATGTCCAATGGTGCCATAAGCCTTCACAATAGTGATGGGACACCTCTAAGACAATTAGGAACTGGATCTTCACGCCTTCTCATTAGCGGTCTACAAAAGGCTGCCAGTTGTTCTAGTATTCTGATTGTAGATGAAGCTGAATATGGTCTTGAACCATATCGTATTACTAGATTGCTTAACGAGCTAGGTTCTAAAGATACGGAACCAACTCAGCAAGTTTTTATTACAACTCATTCTCCGTACGTCTTGCGTGAATTACAGGCTAACCAGTTGCATGTTGTTCGGAAACCTTCTATTCCTGAGCAGGCATTTGCTCCCGATAATATACTCCACAAAATTTATAGCCTCGAAGGTGAGCCTACTCAACAAGCTACACTTCGCGTTTGCGCAGAGGCATTTTTAAGTAAAGCTGTAATCGTTTGCGAAGGAAAGACTGAAATTGGTTTAGTAAAAGGGATAGAACTATTCAATCAAAATACAAACAATAGAAGTATTGTTGAAAATGGAGTGCATTATGCGGATGGTGGTGGGGAAAGTATGTTCGCAAGAGCGAAAGTTTTTGCATCACTCGGCTACCCAACTTCAATATTTAAAGACTCGGATTTGGCAGTGCAACACGTAGCTCCTCAAAGCGAAGTCCAAGCTCTAGGGATTTCAATATTTGAGTGGGGTAATAACAATGCCACAGAAGATGCTATTTTTTTAGCATGCCCAGCAGTAGTTATACCTGCTCTATTAAGTTTAGCGATAGAACGGAAAGGAGAAGATGCTGTTCGCTCTCACATTCAAGCTCACTCACAAAACAGATTCACTTTAGAACTATGTCGAGACAGTTTTAGAGACGAACATAGGATTGTACTCGCTAAGGCAGCAAATAAAAAAGGTTGGTATAAAGATATCGAACCTGCTGAGAATATTGCGCGTTTTATTATTTGTCCTCATTACCTACAATTTACTGAAGCTCTCACAACACCTGTAAATGGCCTTTTTCAATGGGCGCTTGATGTATGAAAGTAGAAGCAGTTCTTGATACCGAGCGAGGTGCAATAGTCGCTCCAGCTGGCTGTGGAAAAACCCATTTAATCACGGAGACATTATCCGTGAAAAATACCAAGCCTATATTGGTGCTAACACACACCACTGCAGGAGTTTCTGCACTAAAGAAAAAACTTCGAAAGCTATCTGTGCCGACATCGCACTATGTTGTTACCACCATTGATGGATGGGCCCTTCATATAGCGAATAGCTTTCCTATAACCTGTCCTGTTCATTCTTCACCGGAAAAACCTCGTTTTTTCTATCCAGAAATCAGGCAGGCTGTTTTAAGATTGCTAAATATGGGCTGTATTAGTGACATAATACAAGCATCATATTCACGGCTGCTTGTTGACGAATATCAAGACTGTGACGTTAACCAACACAATCTAATTGCTTCACTTTCAGAAGTTCTCCCGACAGTTATTTTTGGCGACCCTATGCAATGTATTTTTAACTTCGGAGGTCCAATGCCTGATTGGGGCGGCGGAGTTCTGCAGCAATTTCCACTTATAGGTGAATTAAATACACCATGGCGTTGGAACAATGCTGGAGCACCATTGCTTGGACGGTGGTTACTTGAAACAAGGGAGGCGCTAAAACAAGGGGCAAGAGTTGACCTTAGAACATGTCCCGCTCATGTAATATTGCACCCACTGACAGACGTAGTCCGAACGGACATAACTAATCAACATAATGCACAACACTCTATTTTAAATCACTACCCAGCTGATTCTCTATTAGTAATTGGTAGCTCAATGGATGAACGTTCAAGGCATGGTTATGCTCAAGGTAATTCGCGAATTGAAGTCGTTGAGCCAGTTCAACTTGCAAGCGTGACTGGTGCCGCAAGCCAATTTGATGACAATACAGGGGTAGCTCTTTCAGACTCTATTTTGCAAGTTGCTAGTACTATGATGACTAATGTCGAAATGGCAACCACATCGCAAAGAGTAGACAGTATTCTCAATGGTCGAAATAGGACTCCTGCAACAAATAGTGAGCAAGCACTTTGCAACGTCGTTATTGATAGTTCTCGCTCAAACATCTTAGCAGCACTGCAGCATCTAGAGTTAAAACCTGGTACTTGTGTTTACCGTAAAGGCGCATACAACGCTTTAAAAGACTCTTTATCTCTTTCAATAACTTCTCCAACAATAAGTATCTTTGAAGCTGCGTCAGCAGTAAGAGAGCGCTTACGTCAGCAAGGAGATCAACGAATACCTAGTAGAGCTATTGGTTCAACCCTTTTGCTCAAAGGCCTTGAAGCTGATCATTGCATGATTCTTGATGCGCAAGCTCCAGGAATGAACGCAAATAATTTATATGTGGCGCTCTCGCGTGGAGCTAAAACTATCACAATATTTTCTCGTGATGTTTATATTCCATAAGGTAAAAAATGAGTAATAGGCTTATAAAATGAAATTTGATTACCTCGCTGCATTTCCTGTACCTGAAGAGTTACTCCCTCCAAAGCTTCGTGAACTATTAACTCCTGTTGGATTATCTGCAAATATCAGAGTAGAAGTTGCCGCCATGCAAGAAACCGATCAATACGGTCCAAATGCTGAGCACCTTTATCTACAAATGGCCGTTGTAACTGATAATCAACAGTTAAAAACTCTAACGGAAGCAGGACACGGTGTTGTTGAGTATTCAGTTCCATGCGACGGAGAAGTTGGCAGCATAAGAGATTTCACTCCTTCAATATCAGGTCACGATTACATTGTTGCGGCGTGGGGCAGTAGCTCATTTTATTCATACTGTCTGTCTGAAAAAGTTTGGATGGCTCTTGGGTTATCACCACGCTGTGTTGGCAATGATGAACAACGCTTAGTTTACGATGACTTAGGTCTGCCTGAATTTGATGTGGCAGATGGTGAAATTTCCACTCAATACTACTACTCACTGAAAAAAAACGTATGTTGGCGAATGTCGAATGAATATCTAAGGCGCTATTTGTGGTTACGAGGAGCTCGAGGAGTTCGAGTTTTTTATTATAAAAAACAACTAAATGACACTCATCAACTTCGCGCAATAATGAATGGAGAATCACACATAGTTCTCAAGCCAACTGAAGGTATAAAATGGTATGAACTGGACATAAGCGAACATAACGATGGACTTCTTTTACAACTTTGGGCATCAGTAGAAGCGTTAATGCCGGAACTGTGCGCAGAGCAAAATGCTGATGGCCTAGTTTGGCCAGATGAAAAACAACCGATGACTCATGCTCTAGCAAACTCATTGGTACAACATAACCCTGTTTATCTTGATGATCGATTTCTAGAAAAGTACGAACAAAGTACCTTTTACGATACCACTCCTTTAAAAGTATGGGCAAAGTGGGATTGTAGCCCTTCTTATCAAGGACAATGGAGCTTCACTGAATGCCAACGGGTAGGCAGAAATCTAATAAGAATTCCAATGAGGGAACTATATAAGCCTAAACCAGACCGTGAAATTGTTCATGCACACGCGTATGTAATTGCTCCTACTGATTTAAAGCACGTTGACTTTAATGAAGAACATATCGCTAACAAAGTGCAACGATTACTGGATTCATTACTAGATTTAGGTGATGGCCTATCACAACTTGGAGATTCGATAGGATTGATTCATTCAGCAGAAGAATTAACAGGATTTAGTCGTAGAGAAGTTGAGGCAAACGGATGGCTAAAATATCCAATGCTAAACCGTTTAGCCCAGGTAGCACCGTTAGATATGACTCAACAAATGTTTTTATCTCGCTGTAAAAGCATGCACGAACTATTACAGAAAATCCCAAATGGATACCTTAAGTCTCTCCTTGTTAAAGCTGGCTGCCCTAAATCTAAAGTAAAAGATCTTGGCAGCCTAAAGCTCATTCAATCTCTGTTAAACATACTTGAACCTTTAAACAGCCAACTTGAATCAGCTCATGACTTCGCTTCCGAACAAGAAAGCGAAGGTTGGAACGCGTCAAACGCTAAATTAGCACCGCTATTTTTAAATAATGATCTTCGAATAGCAGATGCACACGATGCGATGGAGAAGTGTATAACTACCTTGCAAAAACTTGGTTTTGATACCGCCAACCTCAGTATAGGATATGGAAAGGCACTTGATTTTGTGATGGACGGTGTAATTGCTTCGATAGACCTCATCGCCAATGAATTACAACAATTACTGCTTCGTAATCAGTAAACAAGGGAAATCAGCTCTCTACTAGAGATCATCCCTACTGAACCATAGGAACAAAAACTTTGATCGATTTTTCTACCATCAATGCCTTTAACAAAGGTCCAAGAGAGTCTTTTGAAGATCTCGTTTGTGTACTCGCCAGACGTGAATGCCCAAAAGGTGGGGTAGAGTATCAATCCAATGATGGTTGTGGCGGAGATGGTGGAGTCGAAGCAATATGGCTCCTCGATAACGGGAAAAAAATAGGTTACCAGGCAAAGTTTTTTCTTTCACTAGATACTGCCCAATGGCAGCAAATGGATGAATCTGTAAAGCAAGCATTAAAAGTACATCCAGAACTGCAAGAATATATTTTCGCATTACCAAAAAATCTTACTCCAGATAAAGGGACAAAAGGAAAGTCTCAATGGGAAAAATGGAACGATCGAGTGCAAAAATGGAAAGGCTGGGCAGCGGAAAGTTCTATTGAAATTAGTTTTAAACTTTGGTCAGAAACCGATCTGATAGACATGTTACTCAGAGTACAAAATGCTGCTTTGGTCAAGTATTGGTTTGGTCAAGTTGTTTTAAACGATGTTTGGTTTCAAAATCAAGTCGATATTGCTAAACATACACTAGACGATCGTTACAATCCTGATGACCACGTTGAAGTAACGATTGAAGCCTTATTCGATACTATTACTCGTGGTCCTCGCATTACTGACCAGTTAATACTTGGTTTTAATAAACTCAAAAAAACAAACATTCCGAATATTGTGTTCTCATCAATTACACAAGAATCAGAGCTAACGTTGCAAGCAGCTAAATCATGGCGTGAACTGGTAAAGCTTAATGGCACATTTAAGTGTGGCTTTGGCCAACAGTGGGAGACGAACTCTATAGTCAGGACATTGAATTCTCTTCTTACATGTACTTCTTCACTTGGAAACCTATATCGTTCGATTGATCAAAAGGAAATGAATAAGAGCGATCGTCAGAAACTTGAAACTACTATAGGAAACATCCGTGAGGTTTTTTCCGCTTGCAACGTCTTGATTGGCATTTTCCGCCATCCGAATCTTAAAGCTGAAGCACAACAATGTGCCGTGATTCATGGACCAGCCGGTGCTGGAAAATCTCATATTTTTGGACAGATAGCGGAACAGCGAGTGAAAGACGGCTTACCAACAGTGTTAGTTCTAGGTCAGAGCTTTTCAAATTCAGTATTCTGGCCGCAACTCGCAGCGATATTAGGGATAGAAGGAAGGTCGGCTGACGATGTGCTTGGACAGCTTAACGCTGCAGGAGAGCGAATAAGTGAACGAACTCTACTACTATTTGATGCAATTAACGAAGGTGTAGGTTCACAATATTGGAGACAGCACCTAGCCGAGTTTATTAATGAAATTAAAAAATATCCATATTTGGCAGCGGTATTCTCATGCCGAGAAGAGTATTTACCATACTCACTCCCTGAATCTCTAAAGACAACGTTACCAAAATTTAGAATAGATGGATTTTCGACATCTGAAGAACTGGAGCTCGCGGCGATTAGATACCTTGATACCAAAGGAATAGCTCGACCAAATACACCGTGGCTGTCGCCAGAGTTTAGTAACCCTCTTTTTTTAAAAAGTACCAGTGAAGCTTTGCTTGCGAAAGGTGAAAAAGAGTTCCCACGTGGCCTAGCAGGTATCTCCAAAATAATGGTTCTTTACATAGATGCGCTAAGCTGGCGGATGGGAAATGCAATACCGAGTTCAAATGAAACTTCAACGTCTATTAAGCAATGTGTTCGGTTTATTGCTTATCAAATGGCTGCAGATGGATGTGATTATGTTGACTTTGAACAGGCTGCTACACTTGCAGAGAAAAGCTTTAAAGGGAGAACTCCACCAGAAGGCAAAACATGGATGGACGTGCTGATAGAAGCAAGCTTGTTTCGACGTGATCCCCCCCCTTACTCAGAAGAAATAGACCCCTTTAATACCCAGCCTGAATTGATACGCTTTGCGTTTCAAAGATTTCAAGATCACCTTATGGCAACGGCTTTGGTTGAAAAGTTAACTAAAGATCAAGCCAATAAAGCCTTCAATAATGATGGTCCACTTAACTTTTTGTTTGACCGTGGCAACTTAGAGCATGGTATTAGATACGAATATGCTGGATTGGTTAGCGCGTTATCTACAGTCTACCCAGAGAGATTAAAACTCGAGTTTGCTACTACATTGCCAAATTGGCAGCATCACTGGCAAGAAGAACAACTACTCCAAGAAGGGTTTGAAGAGAGTTTTAAATGGAGAAGCCCTGATGCTTTTTCAGATTCAACAAGGGATCTATTTAACAAGCTGGACGATAATTACGTTGAACCACTGGGGCTTCTACTGGAAGTTTCAATGACAATTGAGCATCCATTTAATGCTTTGTATTTACATGCTTATCTAGTGCAGTACTCAATGCCAGAAAGAGATCATCACTGGACTCGCTGGATAAATTGGGCTTCAAGAGAAGAGTTTAGCCAAATTGATCGAGTAGTTTCGTGGGCATTATCAGTATCTGTGCAAACTGCTGATGTTAAGCACATGGAGCTGGCATCTATTGTATTGGTGTGGTTGTTGTCATCGTCACACATGACTTTGCGAGACCGAGCTACAAAGGCATTAACTAAACTATTTCTATCAAATTTGGGAACATATGACTTTGTACTTGATAAAATACATGACTGTAACGATCCGTATGTTATTGAGCGGCTGTATGCAGCTGCATTTGGTACGTGTTGTATAGATCAGAGCAATGAACGATTAAGTGCCTTCTCAAAAAGCACTTATAAAAAAATTTTTGCAGAGAAAAAGCCACCTGTAGCTTTGCTTACCAGAGACTACTCATTGGGGATTATTGAACTGGCCGCAGCAAAGGGTGTGCTATGGGATGAAATTATTTTAGAGAATTGCTACATACCATTTATAACTGATGTACCTAAATTTGACCTAAATGAGGAAAAAATCGAGGCCCTTGCTGAAGCGTGCGGAGGGAAAGAAATCTTCTATTCCTCATCTAGTGAGTACGGGGATTATGGGAAGTATAGCATTCCAGATCGCGTCGATAGCTTTTTAACTACAGCACTTAATGTGCCTGTACCAATATCAAAAAAAGAGCTTAAGTACCGTTTTATTCAAGATGTGATTACCCCCTATAGCGAGCGTGTTCTAGCACTAGAAGAGTTCGAAAAAGCATCCAGAGCAGCTAACCTGATAACTTATTGGCCGTCTATCAGAGATAAAAACGAAGCTGAAATTTCACAAGAAGAAAATAAGTTTGAAGACGAAAAACATAACACCCTCTGTCGTTTAGAGAGCTTATTAAACAAAGGGGAGCAAGCAAGGTTAAAGTACGAGTATTTTGGTGATGACAACCATGAAGAATTTGACAAAGTTGATGTACAGCAGTGTCGACTCTGGGTCACGAAGAGGGCATATGAACTTGGTTGGAGCTCTAAACTGTTTCCTAATGATGGACATGGCTCGAGTAATTCTAGACATGAAAATAACTTAGAACGAATTGGCAAAAAATATCAACGTATTGCTCTGGATGAATTGCAAGCTCGTTTGTCTGATAACTTCTGGTATCTTCAAGATTGGCCAGAAAAACCATCTATCTATCGTTATAGCCACCAGAACTTTCGGCGTAATATTGAACCTACAATTTTACCAAGCGAGAACCAACCCACAATTTCTAATACTCACTCTAATAACTGGATGACAGAGCCTAATATAAAACTCTCAAAAGTAAATGAAGAACAGTTGAAGCAGTGGCCTTTTGACGAAGATCCAACTCTGTTTATGGAGAAAAAGCTCGTCAAGTTAGATAAGGAAGGTAAAAGCTGGCTGGTTTTATATGAGTTCAACCTAGATAAACAAAAGTATGATGAGCCTTGTTCTGGTGAACATGGGTTGCGATGCGAAGAATTCAGATTCTTCTACTGCATATTTATAAAGCAAGGAAAAGTAAAAGAATTCTCAGAATTCATTGAGTCAGAGCAGTCCATAAATGGCTACTCTTACCGACCTGTAGAATTCACTGATGGACCTTACTTACGTGAAGCTTATTGGCGTGAGACTTGGTCATCTGAAAAATATACAGAACGCTCATTTGATGATGGATGTGAATTTGCAATCCCTGTAGTTAACTACCTATGGGAGAGCCACCTTGATAAATCTCTGCCTAATGGTTTTTCCCTATATATGCCACAAAAGTGGTTTGCTGATGAGCTTCAAATTTCTATGTCTAAAAGTAACCCTCATCAATGGTTAGATAACCTTGGCAATATAGTTGTGCAAGCGACTAGTTCTTTCGAGGAACAAACTTCTGTCATTATTGATGAAGGCGCTCTCAACTATTATTCTGAAGAATTTGGAGTTGAGCCAGTTTGGCTGATGATTGCTGAACGGAATGCTTACCCTAATGGAAGCAATAATAATTTTTGCGGACGAAGAGCCGAAGGAGTAGTTTGGAAAGAGAACGGTTGTTGGAAGCAAGTTGAGTGGAATAAAGATACTAAACGCTGATTCGATTAATGATAAACACTCTGGAAAATGGTATGTTGATATCTACATTTTTAGGAAAAATGACATTCAAAACTCATTTTTCTGGAAAATACACACACGCCTTGTTATTAAAGGCTTTACAGAAATCCTCCAGATTCAACGTGTGGCAGTATCGTGTTACTATGAGGTAAAAGCGATTTTTTGCTTTGATTTCATTATATTTAGGGCCAGCTAATGCTGGCCCTAATTGATCACAGATAGCATAAAATCATTAACTCTCACGCGACTTTCCTATAATCTCGACTGAGTACTTTGCATTTTAAACACATAGCGCGGTTATCGCTGCGCCACTGTAATCGGGATGAATAGCGTAATGCTTAAAGAACTCGCGTTCGATGGTTTGTTATTTAGTCCATTAATTATCTTTATCCCCTTAGCTTTTCTGCTTTCCTGCATCACTCGCTTGGTGCTCTATCAAACTGGGCTCTATCACAAGCTGTGGCGCGAAGCTTGGTTCGAAGTTGGGCTGTTTATCTGCTATCTGGCGTTGGTCATTTACTTGCTTGGGAGTTGATTGTTCATGGGAAAAATCTTTCGTATCAGCCTTACCCTCATTGTGGTCGCGGTTGCAGGTATCGCGGGACATTGGATATGGTCACACTACCTTTATTCTCCTTGGACTCGCGACGGCCGAGTTCGCGCCGAAATCATTACCATAGCGCCAGATGTGTCCGGTTGGGTGAACCAACTGAATGTAAAAGACAATCAAGTCGTCAATAAGGGTGAGGTGTTGTTCACTGTGGACGATACCCGCTACAAGGCCACGATTGCCGAATTGAATGCCAAAGCGGAAAGCCAAAAATTAGCATGGGAACTGGCAAAACATAAGTACAAACGTCGTATCGGTTTGACCAATGACAACTTAGTTAGCAAAGAAACCTTCGACGAAGCCTTTATCAATACCGAACTGGCACGAACCAGTTATGAGCTCGCACAGGCGCAGTTAAATACCGCCAAAATTGACTTAGCGCGGACGCAAATTCACGCTCCCGAAAATGGCACTCTGATCAATTTAAGCCTGCGTAATGGCAACTATGTCAGCAAAGGCAACTCAGTATTTTCGCTGGTCAAACAAGATTCCCTCTATATCACAGGCTATTTTGAAGAAACCAAAATCCCCTTGGTTCATATAGGTCAAAACGCCGATGTCAGCCTGATGAGTGGCGGCCATGTCTTGCATGGCAAAGTGACCAGCATAGGCAAGGCAATCGCCAATACTAATGTCACTACTAATGGACAGTTATTGCCGCAAATCGGCCAAACCTTTAATTGGGTGAGGTTGTCGCAGCGTATTCCGGTCGATATTGAGCTAGATAGCATTCCTAAGGACATAGAGCTGAGCGTCGGCATGACAGTTTCCATCCAGCTACAGACTGACAAATAGTCATTATGACGCTGTTACTTAAGAGTTTATTCTTTCCAGACCGACGAACCCTCATCTTCGCGATTAAAGGCGTGATCTCGATGGCGCTCGCCTTATATGTGGCCATGTTCTTAAATCTAGAACGGCCATATTGGGCGCTGGTGTCGGCGGTATTTCTGCAAATCCGCCCTGAAAGCGGGCTCGTGATCGAAAAGGGCTTATGCCAAATCGGCGGCACCTTAGTCGGCGCGCTCGCGGGGATTGCCATACTCAACTGGTTTACGCCCTATCCCGAACTCGCCTTAGGATTACTCGCCTGCTGGATAGGGCTAAATTCTGGGTTGTCCGCCATGGTACGCCAGCAAAACTTTGTCTATGCCTTTGCTATGGCGGGCATGACCGCCTGCTTGATAGTGCTCATTGTGATGGCGAGCCCAAGCACGGCCGATAGTGCAAAAATATTCGATGTGGCACAGTTGAGGATCAGCGAGATTGTCGTCGGGGCGATTTGCGCCGTCTTGGTCAGCTCGCTACTTTGGCCGACTAAGGTAAAATATAGTCTGCAATTGCATGCTAAAAACACCATTAATCATACACTTAAATATCTTGCATTAGAGCTCGATTTACAGGGGAAACACGCGAGTCGCCATGAACATATCGACACGATTATGGAGTCAGTATCGGCGCTGAGTGACGACTCCAGTGCGGTGATTTATGAAGGCCCCGAAGGACGCGGGCAGAGCCATGCGGCGAACTTTCTCTGCAATAAAACCCTTTCGCTATTGGCGGCAATCCAAATATTTGGCCGGCTGCAACGCAATCATTCCCATCTTGTTAGCGAACCACTCGCTAAATCCTTAGCCAATATGCGCAGTAGTTTTACCTTGATGGCGCAATCGAGTGATTACCAAGAATGCTACAAAATGGCGCGCACCTTGAGGTATCAACTCCAGCAAAATCTGATGCAATACCGCGACCGCGCGCCGTTAGAGACGCGCTTACTCAAAGTCGCGATGGAATTAAGCGCCGATCTGATCATGGTGCTCAAGAGCTACAACGTGCTAACCAGTCATTCTGCGGTGCAGCTCAACGCGCCGCCGATGGAGTTTCACCGAGATCCATTAATAGGCGTTACCACGGGCCTGCGCAGCATGGCGGTGTTTGTCATTGGGGCTTCATTGTGGATTGGCACAGGGTCGAGCGCGGTCCTCATGATGATCCTGCTGCCCGTGGTCTTTTCCATCATGATGGCACGCCAACCACTGCCGATGTTAACCACGATTTTGCGCCGCATTCTTGTCGGCATCACTATCGCGGTACCCCTCACAGTGTTTTATGCTTTACCTTTGCTGGCACAGAGTAGCGGCGATTTCGAAATCCTGGTTTTAGTGCTCGCTGGGCCGTTTTTTATCGGCTTACTCGCCTTGGCTAATCGACCGACCTTGCCCTATGGGCTCGGCATTTGCGTGCCGTTTGCTGTGTTAGTGCAGCCCAGCAACACCATTTCATTTGCGATAGAAAACACCGTCAGCAATGCCTTAGCGATTTTTGTTGGCGTTACTGTGCTGTATTGGTTGTTTAAATTGATTACCGAACCCAGCCAGCGGTTGATGCAATATCGTCTGCTGCAATCCATCCAAAAAGATCTGGTGCATATCGCGCAGCATGATGATCCTGAGCCTTGGTTTAACGCCCGCATGGGCGATCGACTGCTGCGGATCGCCAGTTACGAAAAAGGCTCGGGCAAGAGTTCGAGGGTATTTACCGATCTGGTGTTTACTGCACTTAATCTGGGCCATGTGTCGATTCGGATGCGGCGCATGTTGCAGGGCATTTCAGATACGCACTTAAACTTAGGCTTAGAAAATGCACTCAACCTCTGGCAACACAATTTAGGTCAGGCATTTATCGCCTGCGCCCACGGACAAGTCGCAGAAGAGTTTAAAATCAGCAGCGAGGCATTATTAGAAGCGCTGGCCCAATGTCCGTTACCCCACGAACAATTCACTATGATTACTGGGATGTTTGAACGCATAACTTTAACCTTCGAACGCACAGCCCACAGTATCGCCGAGCAGAAAAACACCTCAGAAAAATAGTCAGTTCTCAAACTATTTTCCGCCCCAAAAGCCACTCTTTTACTGCCACCAAAACCATTTAAATCCAATAGAAGCTTGATATTTGGCCGATAAAATGCCTTAATATAGTTAGATCACTAACTATATTGGTGATATAAATTCAATTATCAACCAAGGAGAAATTATGTCTACGGAGAACCCACCAGAGGAAAATCTCATCTCGCAAGTAGCAAGCTTTACCCGATTACACGCTAAGGAATCAATGCAGTTTATGTGTTTACTTGCAATATTAAGCACCTATCTCTTTGTCATTTTGAAACCGAGTATTATTCAAAATAACAAAGCGTTAGGAGAAAAATAACCAATGAATTACCTCGCTTACATTTCCTTAGCTATCTACTTTATCGTTATGCTCGCCATTGGCTTATTCGCTTACAAAAAATCCACCAGCGATGTGTCAGGCTATATTCTTGGCGGCCGTAAGGTAAGTCCACAGGTCACCGCACTTTCAGCGGGTGCATCTGACATGAGTGGCTGGATGCTAATGGGTCTTCCCGGTGCAATGTTTTTGGTTGGTTTCGAAACCATTTACATCGCACTTGGGCTATTGATTGGTGCTCTAATCAATTACTTGGTCGTCGCACCAAAACTTAGGGTTTATACCGAGGTGGCGGACAACGCCCTCACTATCCCGGAGTTTTTTGCTAAACGCTTCGGCAATGCCAACGGCAGTATCCGTATTATTTCGGCCGTGATCATTGTGATCTTCTTTACCTTGTATACCTCAGCAGGTTTAGTGGCTGGCGGTAAATTGTTTGAGTCAGCATTTGGCCTGAACTACGACATAGGGTTAGTCGTCACTTTAGGGGTTGTGGTTTCTTATACCCTGTTAGGTGGATTCTTGGCAGTGAGCCTCACTGACTTTGTCCAAGGCTGTATTATGTTTGTCGCCTTAGTCTTAGTTCCTGTCGTGGCATATCAAGAATTTACCAGTGCTGACACTATGTTGAACTTTGCGTATCAGTCGATTCCACACTTCACCGATGCGATGCAAAACGTCACTATGTTAGGGCTTATCTCAAGCTTATCTTGGGGACTCGGTTACTTTGGCCAACCACATATTATTGTGCGTTTTATGGCGATTCGTTCAGTAGCTGACATTAAAACCGCCAGACACATAGGTATGGGCTGGATGACAGTGACCATTGTGGGTGCACTGGCAACAGGTCTTGTCGGTATCGCTTACGCCAATAAATTTGGTATGAAGCTGACCGATCCTGAAACCATCTTTATCGTGTTTTCTGAGTTGTTGTTCCATCCGATCATTAGTGGCTTCTTACTGGCCGCCATTCTGGCCGCGATCATGAGCACCATTTCATCGCAGCTATTAGTGTCATCAAGCTCACTCACGGAAGATATCTATCGCGTTATTTCGAAAAAAGAATCTACCGAGAAAGACATGGTGAAAATGGGACGCTTTGGCGTAGCAGGCGTAGCAATTGTCGCGAGTCTACTGGCGCTCGACCGCTCTAGCAGTGTGCTATCACTGGTGAGTAATGCATGGGCAGGGTTCGGTGCCGCATTTGGTCCGTTAGTTTTGTTTAGCTTGTATAAAGCGAACCTAACCCACAAAGCCGCGATTGCCGGCATAGTGTCAGGCGCTGCTACAGTGTTGTTTTGGATTTATGCCCCGGTATTGGCAGATGGACAAGCCTTAACCACAGTGGTGTATGAAATGATCCCCGGCTTTGCCGTGAGCAGTGTGGTGATTTGGATAGTCTCGTTACTCGATACTGATCCCTGTGCCAAAACCACTAAATTATTCCATAAGGCTGGCCGTGTTTTAGCCGAAGACAGATGAGGCGCGCAGGTATGACTGACTTACCCTGGAAACGCATTGTCGTTAAGGTAGGTAGTGCCCTGATTGCACCCCACAAACAAGGTTGCAGCAGCCACTACTTACTCGGCATTGCCCAATTTATTACTTATTGTCGTGCCCAAGGGATCCAAGTTGTCTTGGTCTCTTCGGGCTCAGTCGCCGCAGGATGGCATCACTTTGGCGAGGTTGATAAACCCAGCGTCACAGTGAAGAAAGCCATGGCAGCAGCAGGTCAGGCCGATATGATGGCCACATGGAACAAGTTATTTGATTTCCCGACCGCACAGCTACTGTTAACCCACGGTGATTTACGCAACCGAGATCGTTACATCAGTATTAAAGATACGATTTTCAGCCTACTCGAACATGGGCTACTGCCTATCATCAACGAGAACGATGCCGTGACCGCCGACAAGCTCAAAGTTGGCGATAACGATAATCTCTCGGCCATGGTAGCCGCAGCGGCCGATGCCGATACCCTGATTATCTGTTCGGATGTGAATGGGCTTTACACACAAAACCCCCATGAAAATCCCGATGCACAGCTTATCAAGCAGGTGACCGAGATTAATGCCGAAATCTACGCCATGGCAGGCGGCGCCAGCAGTGTCGTAGGCACTGGTGGTATGCGGACTAAGATACAAGCCGCCAAAAAGGCAATTTCCCACGGGATCGAAACCTTTATTATCAATGGTTTTGATGCTGACTCATTCAACCAATTGTTGAAGGGCCAAAACCCAGGAACCTTATTTACCCCCGATGAAAAGCCAATGCAAGATCACTTGCACTGGATGACACATACCTCGCAGGCTCAGGGCGAAGTCATTGTTGAAAATGACTTTAATATCTCCCTCGATATCCATAGCGAGCAATTGACCAGCGACGATGTCGTTGCAATCAATGGGGACTTTTCTGCCGGTGACACCATTTTAGTACGCAAAGGTGATGGTACTAAATTGGCCAAGGCCAAATCCAATTACAGCAGTTGTTTACTTAGCTTTATTACGGACCAAGACGATCGCGAGTTTGCCAGTGAATTTCAGCAAAAGACTGGACCGATCATTTCCGAGAAAAACATCGCCATTCTCGAATAAGCATCAGCCGAATAAATATGAGCGAGTAAACATCTAAGCGGAGTAAATATGACTTTAATCAAAAACTTATCTCAAGAAGCTGCTAAAGCGGCTCTTATTCTCGCCCAAGTTGACGAACAACTTAAAAATACTGTACTCCTCGACATGGCGCGTTCATTACGTGAAAAGTCCTACGAAATCCAAAGCGCTAACTTGATTGACCTACACAGAGCAACAGCCGATAACGTTGCCCCTGCTATGCTCGACCGCTTAACGCTAACACCAGAACGCGTAGAAGCCATGGCAGTAGGGATTGAAACCATCGCTGCCTTGCCCGATCCGATTGGCAACGAACGCTATATTGGTCAACGACCTAACGGCTTATCCATCAGCAAGATGCGCGTGCCATTAGGCGTGGTTTGTATGATTTATGAAGCACGTCCGAATGTTACCGCCGATGCGGGTGCCCTGTGCTTTAAATCCGGCAATGCCGTGATTTTGCGCGGTGGTAAAGAGGCGCTGCACACCAGTAAAATTATCGCCACCATTTTGCAAAGCGTATTGAAACAGTACGGCTTGCCCGAGGCGTTAATCACAGTGGTGCCCGATCCTGACCGTGCACTGATGTTGGAACTGATGCAGCAACGAGATTATATCGATGTGATCATTCCCCGTGGCGGCGAAGGCTTGATTAACTTTGTGTCTGACAACAGTAAAATCCCAGTGATCCAGCATTTTAAAGGCGTGTGTCATTTATACGTCGATAAAGATGCCGATCTGGATATTGCTTTGGACTTACTGCTTAACGGTAAAACCCAGCGCACAGGCGTTTGTAATGCCCTCGAAGCCCTATTAGTGCACCAAGAAATTGCTTCGCAATTCCTGCCTAAAGTGGCCAAAGCGCTGGCCGAGCATAAGGTTAAAATCAATGCTTGTACCCAATCCGGTGGCTACTTCGAAAACTGTACTTATATGGAAGAAGACGATTTCGGCCAAGAGTATTTAGATCTCGAAATCGCCATTCGCCAAGTCGATCACTTCGACCATGCAATCCAACACATTGCCCGTTTTGGTAGCCAGCACACCGAAGTGATTTGCACCGAAAACGAAGTCACAGCCGCACGCTTCCAACGTGCAGTCGATGCCTCAGTGCTGATGGTCAATGCTTCTTCACGCTTCTCCGACGGCAGCGAACTCGGTCTTGGCGCCGAAATCGGCATCGCGACCTCTAAGCTACATGCTTACGGCCCAATGGGACTCGAATCCTTGACCGCTGAGAAGTATTTAGTCTCAGGTACAGGCCAAGTACGGGCGTAATAGTTACCACCTTAACGACCCAATACGTGAACACAAAAATCGAAAGCCCTGAAGCAAAATACTTTGGGGCTTTTTTATGGCAACAGTGAAATAAGAGTGCTTAATAGCAACCATTCACTAAATCCTTTATAAAACTTCCCGCGACATCCTTTACGCTACTCCATCACACTGTGATTTACCCGCTTGATAGCAACTCGGTTGACGTGGACACACGGCGCCGCGGGAGCAAATAAGGCGGGCGTCGTTTTTAATTCCACGCTCTATCCAGTTGATATTGAGGATTTTTGCGACGCTGACCAGATCACTTTTAATGTGTTTTGGAATAGTGACTGAACCGCCACTGGCGACACAGGCATCTTTCAAATCGTGGGCGATTGAGAGAGCATCTTTGCCTTGTGCTTCAATCGCCGGATTTAAATCGATACCGGCACAGAGCACATGCGGGTTGCCCGCCGAATCTTCGACTTTAATTGACTCGCAGCAGTAAATGCGTGGTTCATTGCCGACGTTTAAAATCGAAATCTGTGCCGAAGTACCGACCGTTGGCTCGCTGATCATCCTAAAGACGGCCCAATGCTGGCAGGGATCTTCCACTAACCGCATATTGCCCCAAGGCAGTGGGATCCCGTTACCGCGATAAACCGCCTTGAGCTTGCCCGGTGCGTAAGCGTCGAAATAATGCCAATGGGGATAAGGAGAGACCACTGTCATGCGCCGCATGGCAACCGAGGCTGATACTTGCAGTTGCTTGTGTACTTCAATCTCGTAACCGTGGCGGTCGAGTAATTGGCGATAAGGCACTTTAGGGCACAGCAGCGCACCGGCAAAAAAACTCGATTCAAAGTCACGCCACGCATGCAAAATATCCTGCGCGTTCAAGGTATTGGACTGCATACCGGCTTCTTCGTCCACTTCCTCTTTACGGCCTGAGGTCATCACACTCTTGAGGCCGTCTTTGTTGTGCAGCACACAATGACCTATGTGCACGGCTAAGTCATATTTGAGTCTATTAGGACGATTTTTGAGAATTTTATTCACATAAATCGTGCTCGGCGGCTCGAAAAATGAGGTGACTAACTGGCGTGAACTCACGCCCATATCGTCGATCACTTCCTGCGGCGTGCTATCTATCCATTTGATTTTTAATCCCATGCCCTTGGCAATATCCATCATATCGTCCAGAGATAAGGGCATACGCTTGAGACCGACTTCTTCGGCGGCACGTTCAAGATCGGGGAAATGATTTTGATGGTGTTCTTGATGGGCGCGGATCAATAAATGGGCAAACTGCCGACCTGAGATCCCCGTCTGCGACAGCATTTCTGGTATCGCGATTTGCAAAATATCATTGGAAAACAAAAAGCTGGGTTCGAGCGCCATACCGCTTATGCCACCACGTCGGCCT
This sequence comes from Shewanella vaxholmensis, assembly GCF_031932135.1. Classification (NCBI taxonomy): domain Bacteria; kingdom Pseudomonadati; phylum Pseudomonadota; class Gammaproteobacteria; order Alteromonadales; family Shewanellaceae; genus Shewanella; species Shewanella vaxholmensis. Next base: position 60,610 of record NZ_JAUOEV010000004.1, on the reverse strand, counting down.
TTATCTGGCGTAATAGCGCTCTCTTCGGGCACATCGTCGAGGAACCAGTCGGCATCTTTTTGAAAAACAGCGGCGATCACAGCCAGCATTCCGGCACTCGGCACTCGTTTTCCACGCTCGATCATCGACAAATATGACACAGAGGGCGCACTTCCGGCGTCGACTCGAATGCAGCGTGCCGACAAATCTTCCATGGTTAAGTTATTACGTTTCCGTAGGTTACGTATTTTTGTCCCTAGGAAGTGTGATTTTCTCATCAAGCTCTGGTCATTGCGCATTTTGTAAAATTCACAGTGTAAAATTTTTATTGTGAAATTGTAGTCAAAAAAAGACTAGACTACAAATTAAGCAATCAAGAAACGACTCAAGCAAATCAGCGGAGTCAGCCCATTCAAGAAATGCTTAACCACTAACCCTTAAAGCGGGCAAGCACTTAAAGCGGACAAGCCAAGTTGAAAACAAACTTTGATAAGCCAAAAGTTAAATCAAAACCCTGAATTTTTAAATTGAAAGAGTGAGAGGAACGAGCGATGAATATGTCAATTATCAAGAGCAACCAGATCCAACCGAATCTAAACAGCCTCATCGCAGAAGAAGTGCTAGCCGTGGCCCAAGTGAATGTCGCCGAGCACGAGAAGATCGCCAATGCGAAACAATTCCTCGACCGCCTCTTTCCACTCAACTCTGGTTCACACCAAGATGTGAGCAGCTATGTGGTTTACTATCAACACCTGTTGGCCTTTTTTGCCGACGGCAGCCACAGTGGTTTACGTCAGCCAAAACAGTTTGTGGCCTTTAACGGCACTAAAGATGCGCCTTGCGCCATAGTGTTGCAGGACCTAGGTTGCCACGTTGAACTCAGTTTCGACCGCAATGGCATGATAGGTGCGAGAGACGTTGCCAATCTGGAAGATATCCAAATCGAAACGTCATTAAACATGGTCGTCGGAACACAAGAGTCACGTTCAGCCGCATCGCGTCATTGGCTCAGCCTGTTACATGCGGGTATGTCCAGCGCCAACGATACCCAAGATAAGTTGTTTACCGCAAAGGATGGCAGCGATTACAATTTGAAAAGTATCGTAAATTTATAATTTCACGCTCTGTAACCTCGCCATTTATAATCCAGCTAAGAAGATGAACAGAGCACAGTTCATCTTCTTCGATTTACCCTCCTGCTTTGCACAATCCTCTAAGAGTCAATAAAACTGATTAACTAGTTAAGTTTAATTGATTTTATTGAGGATAATACTCACAGCTATAATGCCCCCTTGCATCTGTCTCCATGATCAATCCCCATTGATCGCCATTTTGTATCCGTCGCTTAATGTGAAGATCTATGGTTGGAACGATAAAACCGAATCGCTCGAGCCTAAGGCGTTATGAATTCTTCATCGACATCACAGCAAGATAATAAGACTCATCGCATCGTTTTCATCTGTGCGGGCTTGTTATGCCTCGCGCCTTTTATCTCGTCGCCCATGGCGCTAGTGTTAGGTTTTACCTTAGCCAGTCTTGGCTGGGTACCTGTGCAATGGAATATTGCCGCGCTCACCAAAAAACTCCTGTCTTATTCGATTATTGGCTTAGGGTTTGGAATTAATTTAAACGCGGCGATAGAGGCGAGCACCCACAACTTCGGCTTGATAGTTGGCTCAATCTTTTTCACCCTCAGCTTAGGGTTTGTGCTCACCCGCGCACTGAAATTTGATCATGTTACGGGTCATTTGATTGCTTCTGGTACTGCTATTTGTGGTGGCAGCGCCATTGCCGCTGTGGCTCCGGCCATCAATGCGCGTAACGATCAAACAGCCACGGCTTTAGCCTGCGTATTTGTGCTCAATTCAGTCGCGCTGTTTTTATTCCCCGCACTCGGTCACTTACTCAATATGAGCCAATACGATTTTGGTGTGTGGAGTGCCATCGCCATCCACGATACTTCATCGGTTGTCGGCGCGGCTTCTGCCTATGGCGATGAAGCCTTAAAAACCGCCACCACCATAAAACTCGCCCGCGCCCTGTGGATTATCCCCATCGCACTGGTCAGCGCTATGCTGTTTGGTGGCGATAAGCGCAAACTTAACCTGCCGTATTTTATCGGTTTTTATTGTTTAGCCATTGCTGTGGCGCATTGGTTACCGCAGTTTAACGCTGTTTATGACACCTTGTTTATGATGTCGAAACGGGCATTAGTCCTGTGTTTGTTTTTGATTGGTGCCGGAATTACAGTGCAGAAAATGCGGGCGAGTGGCCCCAAACCTTTGTTGCTTGGGGTCATGCTGTGGGCAGCGATTGGTATCACATCTTTAGTGTATATTCTTTATTTTCAATAACTAAGATTTTGCGTAAAGCCTGTCTACTCTGCCGTCGGCTTCATTCGCCAAGCCCAGCAGAGGACGCCTACAAAGGCGGAGAATTCGATAAGTGAACGCACGAGTCCTGTGGTTTGCGTCGAAGCGACCAAGGCAATCAGGCAAAACACGATAATCAGCCAGTTTTTCAATTGCATCTTCCTGCAAACTTAGGGGATGCTCATTATTGTTTAGAACTAAAAACTCAGCAAATATCGATTTTCAATAACAAATAGCTATAACAGCTAAGCCAATCCAGCGCAGATTAAGCCGCCTTAGAACTTGATGCCGCTTCATTCGCAGCAAGATCTTGATTATGTTCTTGAATAAAGTCTTCCATAAACCAAGCACAGAAAGTGTGGCGTCCATCCACAGCCGCTTTGCCATAAATGGTCGATGCCTGTTGTCTGACGGTTTTTTCTTTAGTCTGGCGAACTTCGGCAATTTCTTTAAAACTTAAGCCTTTAAGTAATAAAAATGCCACTTGCTGCTCACTCTTAGTAAAGCCCCAAGTCTCGAATTGCTGCGATACAGCTTGGCTGTATTCTTGTCTGGCAGAACGCATTTGCGTCGACATATTGTCGATTTTCTTATCCGCATGCTCCAACCGTTTAGCCAACGCTTTCACTTCGCGGGAGCGACGAATAAGGTCATAACTTAAGTACATGGCACCAATCACAGTGAGCACTAACAGCATGGCTTCCTGGGCAATATGCCATTGGGGAATGCCTAATTGAATGTCGGATGAGATGTCAAAAAGCTTAAAGCATATGATCAAGGCCAACAGACCAATAATGACAAGATCCTTCATCGAAAAACTCCTAAATAAAAGCAAAATCAACCAATTAATTTATAGGACATATGTACCATAGACGGTTTTATGATACATGTCCCCCACGACTTTCGCCCACCAATCCCTACACTGACAGCACACTTTATTACCATAGAATCGTCCTATGTCTGTCAGTACGTCTTGTATCAAGTTATGTCTGTTGGCGACCTTAGTCAGCAGCAGTTTTCTGTGCCACGCCGCGAATTCCGAGCTATCTCAAGCACTCTCCACCAGCCAAACTAGATTACATTCTCTATCTCAATCGGGCGGCCAGTTACCGCAATCACAAATAAGCTTAAGCAGCTCAGCTTGGCTCAGTGGCCTGCCGAGCATTAGCCTGAGTCACTTAGGTAGCCTAGATAATGGTAACAGCTACGAGCAGGAACTCTCACTCAATTTGCCAATAAAATCCCCTGCTTTGCACAGCAGCGACAAGCAGATTAAACAACTCACCCAAGGCATTCAGGCGCAACAAGTCGCGCTGCAAGGTCTGTATTTATCGGGATTATTGCGACAAAGCCTGTGGGAACATCGTCTTGCTGCAGTGAAACTGGCCCAATTAGATCGCAAGAGCCAATTACTCGACAAACTCCATAGTCAGCAAAAGCAACTCACAGATGCGGGCGAACTGCCGATTGCCCACATACTCTTGTTAGAACGCGAACTGGTGGATATTGCACTGGAACGGGTCGATCTTAATCAGCAACAGGCTGAGGCGCTTGCCCTCTATCAACAGCTGACAGGACAAGAGCAAATACCGCAGGACATCGCCGAAACGGCACGGCCGCTTTCAGCCAGCAGCCAACCCAATGACATTCTCGCGCAGCATCCATTATGGCAATTATTGAGGCTACAGAAGCAGCAACAGCTACTGATCATCCAGAGCCAGCAAGCGGGGGATAAAGACCCTTGGACAGTCTCACTCACGGCTAAAAATACCGCCGATAACCAAGTTGATGATCAACAGCTTGGCATCGCCGTTTCTGTGCCACTGACTTTAGGTTCTGCCCTATCGCAAACCGAATTATCCCAATGGCAACAAGCCAATACCGAGCACACGCTCAACCTCGACCGTACTTATATCGAGCTAAAAACTCAGCTTAAAAAGCTAGAGCAACAGCAACAAAACTTACTCGACCAACAGACATTGCTAACCCAAGCCTTACACCTTAGCCGCACCATTACTGAAGAGCTGGCCAAGGTCAAAGACCAAAATCAAGTTAGCTACGAAGTCTGGCTGCGCCGCTATATGGATGCGCTCGATACCGAATCCCGCTTGGCACTGAACCAAGTCGCCCAGCAACAACTGCACTCCCAACAACTGCAAGCCTTAGGAATTTCATTATGATGGCCAAGTACGGCGCATGCCTTTTCTGTTTATCCGCCAGTGTAGCCACGTTAGCGCAGGCTGAATCCCTAACAATTAGTTCCCTCGGTAATTTAGACCTGAGTTATGTGCAACCACAGAAAGTCGCCAGTTATGAGGGCAGCCCGTTGCCCGCACAGGTTGAAATCCTCCCCGGTAATGATTACTGGATCAGCACGCCGGAGAATATCCAACAGATCAGCTTCCTCGTCGGCCAAGGCCAGCTCGTCACTAAAGGCCAAGCGATAGTCAAACTGACAGGGCCAGAAGTGTTCCACTACCTTGCCCAAGTCGAAGCCGCTGGCAGCTTATATCAACTGGCAAAAAGCCGTTATGAGCGTAATAAACCCTTATTAAACAATGGCAGTATCAGCGCCGAAAAGTGGCGCGAGATCAGCCAAGACTACTTCAGCACTCACCTCGAATACGAGCACATGCAGCATTTTATGGAGATAGTCAAAAGCACAGATGCCACCACAGACTCGCTAGTGGTGGGCACGCCAGTGGCGGGGATCGTTAAACTCAACCAAGTAAATGGACCTTATATGGCGGGTTCACAGCTATTTTCACTGGTGCCCAGCGACAGCATTCGCGTCAAGGTCAGTGTGCCTATGAGTCAGTCACATTCGCTCTCGGCGGTGAACATCAATCAGTGCCATATCGCCATTGAGTCCATGTCGGCCATCGCCGAAGGTGCCTTCGTGACCGCTTGGTCATCACCCGTGCCGCAGGAATGTAACTTACTATTAGGACAACAAATCACTGTGATACCCGAGTATCAAAAGGCGGTGTATTTATTGCCTAAAAATAGTGTTTTTAGTTGGGAGCAAGACAGCCAAGTCTTCACTAAAACCGCCGACACGCTCACCTCGATTACGATCGATATTCTCGGTTCAACCCCAGAGCAATATATCGTTGAAAGCGATAAAGATCTGAGCCAAATCCAAGTGTTATCCCAGTCGGTTGCCGCAGTTAAAGGCATAATGCTTGGCCTAGGAGGCGAATAAGATGTTGACCTCAGTCATCCGCTTTTCGCTCACGCAGCGCCTATTTGTGCTGATTGTGGCGCTGATTATTATGTTAGCGGGAGCGCGAGCCTGGTTTTCCATTCCCTTGGATGCCTTTCCCGATATTTCGCCCACCCAAGTGAAGATCATCCTCAAGGCACCCGGCATGACGCCGGAGGAAATCGAAGCGCAAATTACCGTGCCGATTGAAACCGAACTGTTAGGCATTCCCCATCAATCGATTCTGCGCTCGACAACTAAATACGCCATCAGCGATATAACCCTCGATTTCGACGAAGGCACAGATATCTATTGGGCGCGCCAACAGGTGAGCGAGCGCATCGCCGCCGTGTGGGACAGTTTTCCTGAAGGTGTAACGGGCGGCGTAGCGCCAATGAGTACACCGCTCAGCGAAATATTTATGTTTTCACTCGAAAATCCCAATCTTTCGCTGATGGAAAGACGTCAATTACTCGAATGGGAAATCCGCCCACTGTTACGCACCGTTGCGGGTGTCGCCGATGTGAATATCCTCGGTGGTTATGCCAAAAGCTTTAGTGTGACCCCTAAACCTGCGGCCATGGCGGCTGCGGGCGTGAGCTTTGCGGCACTGCAACAGGCGATCGTTGAGAATAATCACAACGAAGGTGCAGGTAAGCTCACCATTGGCACAGACACCATCATAGTGCGCGCCGAAGGTCGCATCGATGATATCGACGAACTCAAACAATTAGTGATCAAGGCCGATGATGCCAGAGTGTATCGACTGCAGGATTTAGCCGATATTCAAATTGGCCACTTAGCCCGCTATGGCGCAGTCACTAAAGATGGCAACGAAACAGCCGAAGCCTTGATCATCGCCCTGAAAGACGCCAATACCGCACAAGTGGTCAAAAACATTAAAGAAAAACTCGATCAAATCAGCCTAACCTTGCCAGAAGGGAGCCAGATAAACACCTTTTATGACCGCGCGAATCTGATCAATACCGCGATTGAGACCATCTCCAATGCCTTGTTCGAAGCCGTAGTGTTGGTGATCATCTTGCTGGCGCTATTTTTAGGCAACGTGCGCGCCGCATTAGTCGTGTCACTCTCGCTGCCACTCGCCGCGCTGATGACGTTTTTGATGATGGATTACTTCAATCTTTCTGCGAACTTAATGAGCCTAGGCGGGCTGGTTATCGCCATCGGCATGTTAGTGGATTCATCTGTGGTCGTAGTCGAAAACATGGTGAATCTCATCGCCACAAAGCAGAGATTACCCCGGCTGCATTTGATTTTTCGCGCGACCAAGGACGTTGCCATTCCCGTGGTGTCGGGCACAGTGATCGTCATGATAGTGTTCTCGCCCTTGCTGACCTTGAGCGGGCTCGAAGGTAAACTCTTTACCCCAGTTGCGGTCACTATCGTGTTTGCCATGCTGTCGGCGCTGGTGTTGTCGTTAACTGTTATTCCGGTTATCGCTTCTTATCTCGTCAACGAAAAAGCCGCCAAGGAACCTAAGGCGATTGAAAAGCTTAAACAGCTTTATCTGGGCAGTCTCAAGGGCACGTTTAGCCATCAAAAACGCTTTATAGTGATCGCCTTTAGCTTGCTTATCATCAGCCTAGGGCTGTTCGGGTTAGTGGGAAAAACCTTTATGCCGACCTTAGATGAGGGCGACATTATTCTGCAGTTGGAGAAATCGCCGTCGATTTCGCTCGAGGCTTCGATTGCCATCGACAAGCAAATTCAGCAAACCTTGCTGGCTAAAGTTCCTGAAATCAAACAAATGGTGGCGCGTACTGGCGCGGATGAAATCGGCTTAGATCCCATGGGGCTCAATGAAACCGATGTATTCTTAGAACTTCTGCCCCGCAGCGAATGGCGCTTTGCAAATAAAGAAGCGCTTATCGATGCGATCCGCACTGTGTTATTGGACTATCCCGGCGTTAATTTTAACTTCACTCAACCGATACAAATGCGTGTATCGGAAATGCTCACCGGCAGCATTGGCGACGTAGCGATCAAGGTCTTTGGTAACGATATTGACACCTTAGGTCAGCTCACGAGCCAAATCCAACAGCTGGTAAATGCCACCAGCGGCAGCGTCGATGTGAAAATGGCGATGTTCGAAGGCAGTCCTTTTATCAACCTCACCTTAGATAACGAGCTAGCACGAGGCTTTGGCATGAGCACCATGGAGTTTGCCCGCTACCTGAAAAGCCAGCTCGAAGGCGTAATCGTGACCGAAGTGCTACAGGGTAAAAAGCGCACACCCGTGCTGATTGCTAACAATCAGAGCCACTTAAGCAGCATTAATGAGCTTAAAAATCAGTTACTGGTGATGCCAGATCACTCCTTAAAACGCCTAAGTGATGTCGCCACCTTAAGCTATAAGCAAGGCCCCATCCTTATCGAGCGTGAGCAAGGGAATCGCTTTTCAGTGATAACCACCAACGTGCAAGGTCGCGATATCGTGAGTTTTGTAGAAGAGCTCAACGCTAAAATCGCGCAGGAAATCAAACTTCCGAGCGGTTATAGCGTGAGTTTTGGTGGCGAGTTTGAAAACCAACAGCGGGCCACCAGCAATTTACTACTAGTGATCCCCATTGCTATCGCACTGATCACCCTGATTTTATTCACCACATTTGGCTCGCTTGCCAAAGCGGGCTTAATTCTCGCCAACGTTCCCTTCGCTATGATGGGCGGCATAGTTAGCCTGTATTTGTCGGGGGAATATTTATCAGTGCCCGCCTCGGTTGGCTTTATCGCCCTGCTCGGCGTCGCTGTGCTCAATGGCGTAGTGATGGTCAGCTATTACGAACAAACCAAGCACATGTTCAGCAACCTGCGCGAACGGGTGGAACAAGGTGCGGCGCGGCGTTTACGTCCCATTTTGATGACGGCGACAACGGCGATGTTTGGTCTTATGCCACTAGTGTTTGCCTCGGGCCCTGGGGCTGAAATTCAAAAACCTTTAGCGATTGTGGTGATTGGCGGTCTGCTCACTTCAACCATTACCACACTGTATTTACTGCCAATTCTGTATTTTTGGCTGGAGAAACGTAAATGAGCACAGAACAACTGTTAGTACTGATCGCCCAAAATGATATTAAGGGCGACATAGTCGATACCTTGATAGAGTTGGAGTTTCTGTCGGGTTTTAGCCTAGGGAATATTTGTGGTTTTAGCCGTGAACACAGCCATTTTAATATCAAGGAACAAGTGGAAGGTTATCGGGAGTTTTGTAAATTCGAAATCATGCACCCCGCTGCGCAACAAGCGGCGCTGCTCGCTGCACTGGCTTTGGTCTGCAAACATAATCCCTGTCGCTATTGGATTATGCCCATTTATCAAAATGGCACTTTGTCCTAACTCGCTGCGCCATTAACCGCGTTAAATCTAGGCATCCGGTCTTATCGCTAAGGTCGGCATGCTTGATAAACTCGCTACAAAATTGGCGTTGGACGCCGCACTAAAAAACCACTCAATATCGATAAAATGCAGTACGCGGTAAAAAAGTAAAAACCATTTTCAAATTGCGCCTGTGTTTTTAGCATTTCCCCCATACCACCAGAGGCGTTCCCCGCCATAAAGGTGATGATCAGCGCCACCACAAACACATCGGCCATCGACCACTTAGCGAGTGCATTGACGACGGCATTAATCCTCAGTTTCAGACCAATCGAACTCACACATTGCTGTACCAGCATTAAACTCAACTTCAAGGCCGGCACCACCACGCTGAATAACATGACTAATCCCGCGACGAATCCATTTCCTGAGTGATAAAGCTCGGTTACCGTTCCCCAAATACTGCGGGTTTTCTGCAACACTTCGACTTCGCCCTTAAGGCTATTGAGCCCCAGCAAACCACTAACCATACTCAGCATACCGCGAGCGCTGTCGCGCCCCGAGTCTTCATCGAAACGTTGAGCAACTTGCTCTATGCCCTGCTCGGTCAGCTTGGCCTTATCGATAGTGCCGCTAATACTCAAAATAGGTTGAGTCACCCCAGGGATTAATAAAGCCAGAGATAAGAGAATGATAAAAATAGGAAATAGAGATTTCATAGCACTGTTCATCGCATTGCCAGACTGGAGAAGACATTCAGTTTACGGTTTTTAGCGCAGGCTCTGCAATCGTTCGCACCAGCCATCGACTTAGATGACCGGCATTAAAGACAGGATTTGAGGATTAATAGAAAGGCGTTGGATCGATATCCAATGAACTCGGTGACACGCCGCGCTCGATATACAGCTCAGATTTTAATAAATCCACCATAGCGACATCTGTGTAACGTTTTACTTTTAAAGAATAAAAGCACTTTACGATCGGATGCAGTGCATCTCTGTCCTTCGAGGCCCAAACAATACCAATTCGGCCGTCCGATAATTCAACTAAGGAACCCACAGGGTAAACACCAATACAACGAATAAACTCATAGACCAATTCTTGATCCAAATGGAATGGCGTCAGACTGAGTAAAATTTTAAAAGCTGCGGCAGGGCTCATGGCCTCTTTGTAACAGCGCGTCGCGGTTAACGCATCGAAGATATCGACGATACAACTCATACGGCCATGGCGGGGGATTTCATCACCTTTCAAACCCCTTGGATAACCACGGCCATCTAACTTCTCGTGGTGCATTAAGCAGATATCTTTACTGATCTGCGACAGACCAGTAGTTTCGTTCATAATTTCAAGCGCATACACTTGATGCAGCTTCATATGTTCGAACTCTTCTGGTGTCAGTTTACCCGGCTTGTGCAGCACTTTATTATCGACTTTAATCTTGCCAATATCGTGCAAAATCCCACCGACCGCCATTTGCCGCAGCATATCGCGATCCAGCTGTAGGTATTTGCCAAAGGTTACCAACAGAAAGGCGACATTCACTGAATGTTCGAGTAGATAGGCATCTTTTGAACGGAGAGCAGACATACATTTAAGTGCATCAGCATCTAACATGACAGACTCAATCATGGTATCGGCTAACGCTTCGAAGGGCGCAACTTCGATGGCTTTGCCTTCGAAGGTTTCGGATAACACTTTACGAATAAGATCTTTCGCTTCGGTCAGCATGACCTTAGCTTGAGCTTGTTGCTTATCACGACTCACTGACGCTTTTCGATTGTCGGTTTGACTATCGTTGGTAGCTTTTTTCTTTAAACCGCAATGTTCTGCCGAACGCTCGGCGTCTACCCAAACAAATTTAATACCGCTTTTGGCCAGTTTTAAAATCGCATCCTTGTGCTTAATTTGTCCAGCATTTGCAATAGCAAGTTGACCTTTATCATTTTTGTCTATGGCACTGACAAACATACCTAATGTCAATTGCGACACAGGTAATTTGATAAGCTCAACTGATTCTGCCGACTCACTCATATCTACAACCCCAAGGATGATGTGCCCGAATAAAATATCAACTTAACCATACGACATAAAAGCGACCTACGCTCAAATGTTCTGTTGTTATTCTTGATTATTATAGAACAGGCGTGAGGGGCATTCTAAGCCGCGCATTAGAAAATCACCATAGACTTTCTTGGTAAACAAAATGCCTTAAACAGTATGCGATGGAATAAGGGCTCAAGGCTTAGGCAAGACCCATTTCATACTCTCACTTTTTCAATAAATGCCTCAGGGCTAAGCATTCAAAACCGGCGACCATCCAGCGGCGATATTGGCAGTTGTAGCAGGAGCGGGGCTCATCGTCGATCTGCTCGTCTTCATCATCTGGGATAAAACGCGTGCACAGTTTGGCAACTTGCCTCGCCTGTGGATATTGAGCCACTCCCGCCTTAAAAATCCAGCGGTCATCCTTTAATTCAAATGCGTGTTCGACCAAGTTGAGATCCATTTAGCACTCTCTTTTAAACTCTTTAACTAAACTTGCTCTAGTAGGCTTGCAGGGCTTGCTTGCCCGCATTGCGCCATTGCTCTGCCTCTTGGTGAACGAGCAATACAAACTGGTGATCAAGATATACAGCTTTCACTTTGCCCTTCAGTTGCACTAGCTCATCAAGCGCAAGTCGATACTTGTCCATGCTCATCACTGCATCAAGTCCAGTTTGTTCGAGGATATCGGCAACGCTGAGTTCGAGTGAAACATCCTCAAATTGGCCAAGTTTAATCTGGCCTTTTACCCGGCCGTCGCTGCCCATCAAACGTAGCCCTAATCCCGCTAACGCACCAATCACACCTTGGCCTGTGCCGCCATGTTCGGTCAGCTGAATGTTAAGTTGTTCAGCCAAAGCATAGGCCGCCGCTTTAGTGATCACTTCAACCTTGGCTCTGCGGCCAAAATCCATTAAAGATGCGGCATCATAGCGAGAGTCAACATCGAGTATGGCGATGCCAGGGTCTGCCGCAGGAGCCGATTCCGCGACCAAATACGCAACGGCATGTTGATGGATCTCAGCCTGCGTCAGTGGCGAGCGTAGCGCAAAACACATGGCACTGTTATGTGAGGTATAAGGAATATCGGGGTGCACAAACAATTGATGCCGCGTCACAAAGGAAGCATGGCCGCCCGACATATTCGCGAGCAGATGGGCGATTTCCTCGGCAATTTCGCCCGTGCCCTTAGTGCCGATATCATCGGTATCGTCGATACAAATCAGCCAATTTTTCATCTGCATTTCCTAAAGCTTTAAAAAGGTTTTTAAAATTTGTCACGGTGTAACAGGTCGTGGGCTTTTAATCGCGTCAGCACAGGCGGTACAAGCAAGGCGCCCAGAGTGGCAAAAAAGCCACCTTTTAATACACTCAAGCCCCACTGAATCAACACGACATCCAGCGCCATGCCCGCAAGCACATTGGTGAGTGCTACTTTACCTGCCCAAGCGATACAGCCTGCAATGCCTAATATCACGCAGCGCCAATGCAAGTTCATACTGAGCGGCAAGAGTAAGGCGACGAGATCCATTGCTATGGCAGGCAAGGCAAACTTCAGTAAAATCATAGGCCCACCTTTACCTACGCCTAAAGCCATAGCCACTATGCCCGCGATAACACCGCATGCCGTCATACTGCCGAAACGACCTAACACGCCATAACAGATCAAATAAAAGAAGCTCATCAGGAACATGCTGTGGCCAGACAAGCCCAGTTTCAGCCTTAACATGCCCGTTAATGCCACCAGCAAGGTGGCGCAAAAGCCGACAAATAAGGAGTCTTGTAGACTCAGCGGGATTTTTTTAGTCATTTTTGTCTCTCGGTGAATGCCAATGTGTTGGCCGTTGCGCTAAACCAAAGTGACGGCTCTGCGCTGCAACGGCCATCTGGCGAGATAATTTAAGTAATTGGATTAAGACGGGAAACAACACGCAATACACCAACTCGGACCAATTTTTAGGGTTACGCAGCGCCTTAGGTGTAATGCGTGCCCCGCGCAGACACTGGATCTGATATATCTCGCGGATCTCATCTGCCATATAGGGCAATAAACTTAAGGATGCCGCGACCACAAAGGCCCACTTGGTCGGTAAAAACGCACTTAACACTTCACCAATCCGCTCGGGAGCAGCCGTAAGACACAGCCACCAACCGGGAATGGTCGCCAAAATAATACGCGCAACCACCACAGCGCCTTGGGCTAAATGTTCAACGCCATAGAGGATTAAATACAGACTCAAAGTAATGCTCAATTGCACTAAACCTAGCTTTAGCACGCCCCAAATACTGCCGCGCCGCAGCAAACCGTGGATAACAAGGAGCCCATTAAGCCCAGCTAATGGCAAGAGTAAAGCAGCGGGCAATACAAAAGCACAGGCTGAGAGCACGCACACCAATAGCAGCGACAACGCACAAAGTGCCGTTTCCCGCCGCTCATAACTCCAATGCCGCAGCGCGCGTAGGCGCCGACAACTAGCCCACATAACGCTCTCCTGTTTCAATCAATTCCTCCACCAATAAACCATTACGCAAACTCAATTGCCGTGATACAGCGCTGTGTTCAATGCTTCTGTGACTGCTGAGCAAAATAGCGCAACCTTGCGAGCTTAACCGCTTCAGCAAGTACCATACTTTGCCGTAGTAATGCTTATCCATCCCCGCCAATGGATCGTCCAAAAGTAACACTTTAGGGCGTAAACAGGCGAGTGACGCTAAGGCAATCAAGTGCTGTTGGCCGTAGGATAATTTGTGGGGCGACAACTGAGCTAAGCTCAATAAATCCAATTCATCCAACATCTGTACTGCACGCTCTTTAGGGAGATCAAAACGCCTAAGGCTAAACTGCATTTCGGCGAGCACGCTGGTCTCGAATAATTGCCGACTCGGCCTTTGCATCAGCAGTCCCAACTCAGCGCCATAAATCCCCAACTTAGGTCTTCTCCCGAGCACTTTAAGCGGAATACGCTGCCTAAAATTAAGTACGCCAGCTATGGTTTTCAGCAGACTCGTTTTACCTGAGCCGTTATCCCCCACTAAGGTCACTATCTCACCCGCCTGTAATTGGAACCCGTGCGGACATGCAAATAACGTGGGACAAGCATCGAAACCAAACTCAAAGGCTTCAGCGCTGACTAAGACTTTACCCAAATGCTCAAACTTAGGCTGATTTAGCCACGCAGGCGCCTCAACTTGCGGCGCATTGTTCACGGTATAAATGCCTTCGGATAACTTACCGACCTCTAGCTGCCAGTAGTGCTGAATGATCTCAGCAAAGGCCGAGGCGTTATGTTCAACCAACACCAACGCCATGCCATCTTGGATAAGATTGCGAAGTACGGCCAGCAGCTCACTCACGCCGTGATCATCGAGTTGCGCCCAAGGCTCATCGAGCAGCAGTAAATGCGGCTCGCACACCAGTTGGGCGGCAATCATTAAACGATATTTTTGACCGAGGGAAAGCGTGCTGACTTGAGTATCGAGGCGTAGATACAAGCCCACGCGCCGTAGCGCCAATTGCACTTTAGGCAACATTTTTTCGGCGGGAATACCGAGGTTTTCTAAGGCGAAAGCCACTTCAGCACCAACGGTTTGCCGAAGGAGTTGAGTTTGTGGGTCTTGCATAACCAGACCCGTAACCAGTTGTGGGTAACGCCAGATGTCGCCTTCATGCGGGCGATTTAATACGCCCGCCAGCAGGTTGAGCAGACTCGATTTCCCTGAGCCCGTAGGACCGCTCACGCAATGGCATTGGCCAGTGCCAATGGCCAAGTTTATCTCCTGCAATACGGTCGGTAACTGGCTACCATAGTTGAAGCTAACGCCTTCGAGCGCTAGGAGTTTCATCTTAGATCTGCCAGTTCACACCGATGAAGAACTGTCGTCCCGCCTGCGGCAGGGCTTCACTCTGGTAGTAGTTTTCATCCAGCAAGTTAGTCGCACGTAAGTAAACATCTAACTTGTCGCGAATTAATGGCTGTACCAGATTAACGTCCACTAAGGTGTAGTTGTCTAACGACTGCTGTTGATATTGGGTCTGACCGCCAACCTTCACCTGTGTCGCATAGACTTGGTCTAAAATACGCTCCACGTTGAGGTGAACTTGAGTCTCGAAGGGAAATTCGTAACTCATCTGCCAACGTAACTGGTGACGTGGACGATATTGCAAGGCATCTAAGGTATCGTCGCCGTCTATCTCCTCTGAATCGAGGAAGCTATAGGAGAAGCTCAGATCTAAGTGCTCAATCGCATGGTTATTGATTTGAAAATCCACCCCTTTGAACTTATAGCGCCCCATATTTTGGTAAAAACCATCGACATCCTTGGCGATGTAATTTTTTGCATCCGTGTAATAACCATAAAGTGCGAAATCGGTACTCGCCGGCAAATTCTGCTCTAAACCTAACTCCACATGTTTAGACTCTTCGGCTTCTAAATCGCTATTGCCAGAGAGTTGCGAATACAGGTTCACCATTGAGGGGAAACGCACTTTACGTGCCACACTTAAGCTTAAGCGGGAATCCTGTGCCGCCTGCCAATAACTGGAGGCCATGGCCGAATAGTTGCCATCGGTGCTATCTGTGGTGTCGAGTGAATGATAAGCGCCACCTAAGGTAAAGCCGTACAGCAGCTCAGATTGATACTGATACTCAGCCGCGGCCGTATATAACCAGGCAGAATCATTTAAGTTCTCGGCGCCACCAGTTCCACCTCCTGTGCCAGTTCCACCTCCTGAACCTGTTCCGCCGCCTGTGCCTGTTCCACCGCCTGAACCTGTTCCACCGCCTGAACCTGTTCCACCGCCTGAACCTGTTCCACCGCCTGAACCTGTTCCACCGCCTGAACCTGTTCCACCACCTGTGCCTGTTCCACCACCTGTGCCTGTTCCGCCGCCAGAACCGGTAGTGCCACCATTATTGCTACCTGTATTAGTCGTATAAGTATCAACGACTGACTTCCAGCTTTGTTTCTCGGCAATGACTGAGGTCGTGAATAAACCCGCGGTATGCAAGTCTGTGATTAACTGCAGATTGACACCTTGCACAACCGAACGTCCATCTTGCGACAGCGTCACCGCCTGATAGGTTTCATCGGCATAGGAGGCTTCTAAGGTATCGCTTTGATTGTGATAGCCAAAGCCACGCAGGGTGAAAGTGTCATCAAACTGATGTGCTAATCCCAGTTGGAAAGTATGGGCGTCATAATCATCAGTGCGTTCAAATTTGAGCTTGCCGCTACCAGTGCCTTCACGGGCGGGCTTTCCCCATTCTCCGCTGCGCAGTGCCATATTGGCAATCAATTGCGTTTTATCAGATAACCAGTAACTGCCTTGGGCATAAACGTTAGTGACTTCTTTATCTGAATTCGCGCGCAATTCGCCGTCTTGGTATTGCGTCGGTTCAAAGTCATTCGACATAGGGAAGCCGTCAGTTTGCTGGCGACTGATACTGACCAAGCCTTGCCAATCCTCACCCGAACCTGCGGCGCTGATATCACCATTAAATGTATTGTCTTTACCCGCTTCGAGACGCCCAGCCAGAGCTGGTGCCGTGCTGCCCTGCATGGTAATAATGTTGATCACGCCGCCCGCACCACTTGGGCCATAAAGCACAGATGTGGGGCCGACAGACACTTCTACCGAGGCAATTTGGCTTGTGGGAATAATACTCGGGTCGAACTGACCATCATCGGCACTGCTCATTGGCACACCATTGACCAATAAGGTCACATGGCGAGTTTTAAAACCACGAATATCAACCCTTGGCGTACCGTCGCCACCAACACGAATGTACACACCCGGCACATTCTTTAAGACTTGGTCTAGGGTTTGCGCTCCGGTTGCGCGGATCTCTTCCTCACTGATGCTCCAATGGGTCGTCGCCATTTCACTGGCTTCTCCGCCGTCACCATGCACGACGATCACTTCATTGATATTGAGTAGCGGATCACGGGCGATATCATCAGCTTGAACAGTAAAACTAACACCAATAGCTAAGGCTAAAGAGGACACTCTAAAGAGGGTATTTGTGGTAATCATATTATTGTTGTCACGTCGAAAATGTAAGATGTGCCCGCTATTGTGAACCGCAATGATTCTGTCTCAACCGAAAAACATTTAAAAACCAACCCAGATCGACTAATTGAAACAAAGGGAAAGCGCGTATCGCAACCAAGAGACAAAATGTCCAACAAGGGTGACTTATCCGACAAAAAGACCCACTCAAGTCACATTTTTTATCAGCGCAAAATGAGACTATGGCGAAAGTCACACGCTGGGGGCTTACATCTTGACACTCTCGACCTTGGCCTTTAATTTGAGCGAAAGATTCTTATTTACAGCCTGAATCAACTAAAGGTAAATGACTTGAAAAAGAGTACATTAACCTGAGTCGAATTCATTGATGCTGACAGAGTGACCTTCAGCTTTCGCCTTTATCCCTTATCTTTACTTTGGAGTTCTATTTGCCCGCTCATGCCCTGTCTGAAGACCTTAAGTCTCTCATCGACAAACTCATTCAATTAAAGCAAGTTCCGCCGACGGAACCGATAGCGCAGTTGTCGCTTACAACTGTCGCTATGCCTTTAATTTCATGGTTGGCATCGCAGACACAATTTCCACGTATTTACTGGCATGGGCGTGACAGAATCGAAGAAGTCGCGGCGATTGGGGTATGTAAAGACTTCAAATTTGAAACCGGCGTTAACGATCAGCAACTGGCCATGGCCTACCAAGAACAACGAGCCTTATCGACGAATCAAAATATTCGTTACTACGGCGGCGTTGCCTTCGATCGCACCATAGAATCTTGGCCAGAGTTCGGTAATAGTCGTTTTATCCTGCCGCGCATTGAATTTAGACGCAGCGGTAGCAAGTTTAGTCTGTTAGTAAATCTTAATTTTGCCGAGAATGATCACCATAGCGAAATCGACAAGGCCATCGCCGTCATCGAAGCTGTGATGCCCGCTAAACCACTCTCACCACCGAAGAAAATCGTTCCTCTTGGCCGCAGTGACAAGCCCAATTTTGAACGCTGGAAAACCTTAGTTGAACAAGTAGTCGAGCCTAAGTTCAATCAAGACACGCCCAAAGTGGTGTTATCCCGTTTAACTCAGCTTGAAGTGAACGAACCTATCGATCCTTGGATGGTACTGGCATGCTGGCAGGGACGTAATCCCAACAGCTTCCAATTTGGCTTCCAATTCAGTCCAGAACGCACCTTTATCTCTTGCTCACCAGAGCGTTTATTCCGCCGCCGTCAGCAGGAATTATTCACTGAGGCACTCGCAGGTACGACAGTACGCGGCCTTAATCAAGAAGAAGATATTGCGCTGGCGAATGCCTTGCTAGAAGACAATAAAAATAGCGTTGAGAACCAACTCGTTCGAAGCCACATAGTCAACATGCTCACACCGCTGAGTAATTATGTTGGCGCCGATGAATTAGCGACCATCTTTAAACTGAATCATATTCAACATTTACATCGCGCAATTCGAGCCGAATTAAAACCGGGCGTGAATGATTTCCAACTGTTGCAAGCGCTGCATCCAACCCCTGCAGTGGGTGGCTTACCGCGGCATTCGGCATTGAACTTTATTCGTCAGCGTGAAGGTTATATTCGTGGCTGGTACGCTGGTGCCTGCGGTTATTTCAATAAATACGAGAGTGAGTTTTCAGTGGCAATCCGCAGTGCGTTGATTGAACCCGGTCGGATTAACCTATTTGCGGGGGCGGGAATTATTGCGGGTTCAGAGCCCGAAGCTGAGTGGCAAGAGCTTGAAAATAAACTCGCGACTATCATGTCGATTCTGTTCGAAATGTAATAAACCGAATAAATTTAAGGCCTATTCATCATCAGCCTTTCTTTTTTCAAGTATTTCAAGGTAAAGCCTGTCCTGCTCTCCCGAATCGATTAAACGCTTATGTGCAAGGTCAAAATGTTGTTTCAGCATCTGGCCTTTTTCAGTGTTTGCAAAGGCAAAATAGGTTTCGGCCTTGAGTACACCTTGAATAATCACAAAATTTTGTGGCGCCTTCAGCTTAGGCACATACATAAGCAAATTAGGCTTGTAATCCAACACGGCATCTATGCGTCCTGCGTTTAAGCTATTGAGCATAGTCAACATATCGCTGCTTTCTTCGTAGTACATAGGTACAGGTGTCAACATGTTGTATCGATAGGCCAACATGGCCTGAACCCTCTTATGGGATAGACTCTCAAGTCCTGTCCAAGTCGCCGCTAACTCGGGGGTGACCGCTACATCGATAGAATCTACTTCAACCGTATTCTCAGTTAGCAGCGCCTTTTTAGTATCTCCCTTATAAACACTGAGGGTGATATCGGTACGATTGTGCTCAACAAGATATAAACTGCGGGCAAAGGGCATAAACTGCACCTTGAGTTGCCATTCTGGCTCGGGGAAAATCCGTTGGAGTAACTCGAAGTAGTAACCCGTTTCATCACGATTGGCAAAATCCTCCCACGAAGCCGTCGCCACATTGACAACTATCGGCTGGGCGGCATAGATGGATACAGGTAACATGGCTAAAAGTAAGCAAAAAATAGCAAAGAATCGTCTCATGGTTATCCTCCTTCGACGTACTCAAAGTGTAGAAGAGTTTTCATTCTATGCGTACATTTAAACAGCAGGCTTGCATCTTAAAACTCGGCCACTATAATGGCGACCCGATTTCGCCTCGCTGCGATCGGTAATGTTCGGTGATATTGTCGTAAACATAATAAATTGAAAATTAGCGGGTTCCCTCACCCCGCCCTACACAACTAAAAAGGCCACATATGTTAATGTTAACCACAGCGCAGCTTCGCCGCGCCTTATTCCTATTAGTAGGATTCCACATACTGATTATTTGCGTCAGCAACTACTTAGTACAATTGCCATTTCAGCTATTTGGTTACCACACAACTTGGGGCGCATTTAGCTTTCCATTCGTGTACTTAGCCACAGATCTCACTGTCCGTATTTTTGGCCAACAAGCCGCACGAAGCATCATACTCAAAGCTATGATTCCCGCTTTGATGATTTCCTACGTGATGGGAGTTGTGTTCCATCAAGGTAGCTTCCAAGGCGCTGACTCACTTGCAGAGTGGAATACCTTTGTGTTCCGAATCGCTTTCGCCAGCTTTGCCGCTTATTTGATTGGCCAGTTAATGGATATTAAGGTTTTTGCCCGTCTGCGAATGAGCCGCTCTTGGTGGGTCGCGCCTGCGGCATCGACCTTAGTGGGTAATTTGGTCGATACCTTAGTGTTTTTCAGCATCGCCTTTTACGCCTCTTCCGATAGTTTTATGGCGGCCAATTGGCCCGAAATCGCCACTGTCGATTACGGTTTTAAGCTGATCGTGAGCTTAGGTCTTTTCCTGCCTGCCTACGGGGTTTTGCTAAAAGTCTTACAAGACAAGATTTTGCGCACCAATCCGCAAGAATCAATTTCCTGATCAACTCAACTGGCCAGACCTGTTATAATTTGACCAGTTAATAGCTCAGCCCTGCTCCTGTTAACGCGCGAGTGGGGCTGATTTTTATGAGAGCAAGCAATGTATTCTATCGAAATAAAAGCAGAGTCAGGTTTGACTCCCGAGTTAACCACTCAGCTTATCCAACTTAGTCAACAAATCCCTGAACTCGATCGCCCCCTCACCAGCGAAGTGTTAAATCAGCGCTTACAGGGCAAGCAGTGTTTGATCTTAGTCGCGTATGTGGAAGGTGAATTGGCAGGGTTTAAACTGGGTTACGAGCAAGAAAATGCCATCTTTTATAGCTGGTTAGGTGGCGTTGCCTCAGATTTTAGACGTTTAGGCTTAGCGCAGAGTCTACTCGAATATCAAGAAACCTGGGCACGCCGTCAAGGCTATAACCATATTCAGGTGAAAACGATGAACCGTTTCCCTGCGATGCTTAATTTGTTGATCAGTAATCAATATTTAATTACCGAGCTCAAGGCCGATCCAAAAAGCTTAGTCGATCATAAACTGCATCTACGTAAGTCGATCTAAACAGTTAATAGATAAGAGCGAAACGATATTTGTAAAGATGTGCACTTTTTTCAATAAATAGCTTGCAAACACGATTGAGAATGATTATCGTTAGCGTGCGTTCCAAAACTCATCTTTAACAACGATGACTGGTAATCGACGTTGTTACGGAGCTCCTGAGTTTGCAAGCACGACATTGCTCACACACACTCTTTGTGGCCGGATTCATCATCCGGCTTTTTTTTTGCCTAAAATTCGGTGATGCAAAGCCACATAAAGCAGAACTAACAACTGCAGCCATATTTTAATGACAGGTAATCAATCGAATATAAGAAGCTGCCATATCTCACTCGGTAAAACTCATCGGTAAGCTAATCGGCAGACATGTCGCTGTAGTTGCCCGCAATATGTAAGCCCTCGTAGGGATTGTTTTGCTGATCTTCCTTCGCCTCATGGTACAAGCCTATGGTAAATAATGTGCCTTTACCTAAGGTTGAGCTCACTTCTATCGTGCCACCAATCCGCTTAATAATGCCGTAACTGAGCGAAAGCCCTAAACCAGTGCCATCCTTACGCGTGGTGTAAAAGGGGTCGAAAATCCGCCCTAGCTGCTCTGGTGCTATCCCAGAACCTTCATCTTCCACTTCGATTTTGACGCCAATCGGCATATCTTGCTGTACCCAATCATAGGTTCGCACCCAGATACGTCCTTTACCGTCCATCGCATGCGCCGCGTTTACTACCAGATTAATCAAGACTTGCAGCAGCTGCGGTCGATTGACCTGCACTGGACAACTGGCGTTTAACTCAGTGATCAATACCACTTCTTGTTTCTGAATCGAATGCCGCACTAACACCAACATTTCTTCAATAATGGGGGTAATCGGATGCATTTCTAGCGGGGCGTTAAATTCGCCCGGACGACTGTACTGCAGCAGACTGCGGATAATAGTACTGATCCGTCCAACCTGCTGAATAACGAGATCAATTTCTTCTTTTACCACTTCGGCATTATCGCCAAGTTCATAGCGCAGTAACTCCATGTTGCCGAGGATAACGGCGGTAGGATTATTGATTTCATGGGCAATACCTGCGGTTAATTCACCGAGTGCGGTGAGTTTCTCATTAGTGACGAGCTGTTGGCGCGTTTCATTCAGTAAGGCCACGTTACGTTGCAACTCTAAGGTTTTGTCCTGCAAGCTGCGGGTACGCTCTTCGACCTTCATTTCAAGCTGCTCTGCCGCCGCTTGGATCTGGGCATTTCGGCGCTGCAGCAGATCGAGCATGCTGTCGAACTGCTCGGCCAAGTTCGATAACTCGTTATCCCTATCTAACCCTAAAGCGCCAATACGAATATTACGTCCCGACTGCACCGCCTGCACTACGTGGTGGATACGCTCAATCGGCTGCAACAAGCTGTAGGCGCCGCGATAAACCAGCAAGCCTGACACTAACAGCACTAACATGAGAATCGTGCCCAGCTCTATGATATTGAGTAAATAATTGTGGATAAATGGCGATTCAGAAAACCCCGTATAGATCATGCCGACACGCTGGCCGCGAATATCTTCCAAGGGAGCGTAAGCGGATATAAACCAATCATTAAACACAAAAGCGCGGTCGACCCATTGCTCGCCTTGGGTTAACACTTTTTCCTTAACCTCCTCCGATACTAAACTGCCCAGCGCGCGACCTTGCGTCTCGCTGCCCGTGGGATAAAAGTGCAGTGGCACGTTAGTGGAAATACGTATGTTGTCTAAGAAGATGGTCACAGTGCCGATGGAGCGCTCGGGTAAGGTGCCCTTGTCATACACCAAATCACGAATGTGATCGACAATCCGCGTGTCACGATTAAACAGAATGCCACCATCCAGATACCAAGCCACTTTACCTTGCATATCAGGCACGGGTAGCAGACTACGGCTTAATAAACCGCGTTCTTCAACGGTTTTAGTCGGGCTCTGCGCCCGCAAGGTCGCGACAATCGGGATGCTCGCAGTGATCGCCAATTCGGGGTCTATGCGCGCTAAACGCTCGGGCGGTAGCACCATCAAGCCGGAATAAGGTAATAAACCATTTATCTTTGGGAGGATCTGACGTAAATCTGGGTCTGCGGCCGCTTCGGCAACAGTGACGAGACGCAAATAATCGAGGTTAAGCTGTTTTTTCTGTTCGAGGAGAAATACATCAAGACTGGCTCTGTGTACTACTTCGCCAGTTAATGCTTTACCACTGAAAAGTGGCCTGAAATCATTTTGAAACGTCCAAGACGTCACCACACGTTCGAGTTGTTTTTCTTGGCGTACTTGCACTTGCTGCAAGGTATTCTCGGCAACAGATAAGTCAGCTTTAACCTTCATAAACAGCTGCTTACCTGTATAACTGATATTCCAGTAAATAGTGATAAACACTAAACTCACCAGTGTCAGTAGAATAGGCAATAACGTCAGGATTAATATGCGATAGCGCACCTTGGCCTGCATTTGCTGCCAACTGACACCAAAAAAGTGAGTGAAGAATGACACCCTATGACTCCTGTTCGCCGCTGAACTCAAACCACTCTTTATACTTGCGATCTAAGGTCTTACGCGAAACACCTAAATCCCTCGCCGCGGCAGACTTATTGCCCGAATGTAAATCCACCACGCTAGTCACATGGTGTTTTTCAACTTCTTTTAATGGCCAATCCAATGGGTAACCCGATGTCGAGGAAGAGTCACTCTTGAGTTGTTGTTTCCAATATTCCGCAGGTGGCTTGCCCAGTAAAATACAGCGCTCAATCATATTGCGCAGCTCACGAATATTGCCCGGCCACTCATGTTGTTGCAGCTTCACCATGTCCTCATGGCTCCACACGACTTCTCTTACCCCTAATTCAGCCGCGAGTTGGCGGGTAAAGTGATGGGTTAACTCAACCACATCTTCGGGTCTGTCCCGTAATGGCGGGATTAAAATATCGAGCACGTTCAGTCGATAATATAAGTCACGGCGGAAATTACCCGCATCCACTTCATCAATCAAAGTGCGGTTGGTGGCCGCGATCACTCGTACATCTATGTTCACTTCTTTCTCGCTGCCCACAGGGCGAATCGCTTTTTGCTCTAATACTCTGAGCAATGCCGTTTGCATTTTCAGTGGCATTTCGCCAATTTCATCGAGGAAAATCGTCCCGCCCGAGGCAAAACTGAATAAACCTTCACGATTGCCTTTCGCACCCGTAAATGCACCTGCGGTATGACCAAACAGTTCACTTTCGAGCAATTCAGGAGCGATAGAGCCACAGTTGACTGGGACAAAAGGTCCCTGACGTCCACTGAGCAAATGTAATTGCCGTGCAACTAATTCCTTACCCGTGCCCGACTCACCTTGGATCAACACCACGGCATTGGTCGGCGCCACACGTTCGATAATATGTTTCACCGACTTCATGGCCTCACTGCTGCCAATAATGGTCGATGAGTAACCGATTGAAACCTCACGGCGCAGCATCAAGTTTTCACGTTTAAGCAGGCGGCGTTCGATACAACGATCGACCGCTGTCATCATCTGCTCAAGGTGGAAAGGTTTCATGATGAAGTCAGATGCACCCGCGCGCAGCGCAGTAATCGCCACTTCCATGTCAGCATAGCCGGTCATAAAAATGATGTCCGAACGACGACCCTGCTCATCTAGCGCTTCATGCCATTCGATACCTGAGCGGCCTGGCAGTCGAATGTCGACGATCAGCAAATCGAAATGGCAGCGGCTACGTAGCTGCTCCGCATCTTCGATACTGCCTGCTGTTTCGACTAAGGCGAATTTCTTCGAGAGTGCCTTATTTAAAAAACTGCGCATTCCGGGTTCATCATCAACAATCAGTACCGATACTGCCGATGGAAGAGGCTTGAGGTTATTATCTATCTGGCTCATATTGTCTGCTTCTGGACATTTTGACTCATTTGCGACCAATTCTAGCACTGAAAATAGATGAATAGGTCACTATGAACCACAGTAAGTAGGTGCTGAGACAATTTGTCTGTAGAGTATTTGTTGAGCTTGGGATCAAGCTCACAAATTAGGTTAAGCTGTGAAGAAAATGACCGCATTCTCAGCTTGGCATCTAATTTGCTTTCAACCGAACGTATTACATTACGAGACCTTCCACTCAGTAGGCATTTGAGTTGGAATCCTATTTTCGCCAAGGAGTACCCATGCTAAACATGAAATCTCATATGAAGTCACTACTAGGGCTGGTTGTTGCAGCCAGTATGTTCACCGTTTTACCCGCTCACTCGACTGAAGTTATCAAGTTAGCCACGACCACCAGCACTGAAAACTCAGGCCTATTAAAAGAACTGTTACCTAAGTTTGAAAGTGAATCTGGCTACAAGGTTCAAGTTATCGCCACTGGTACAGGTAAAGCCCTGAAACTGGGTGAACAAGGTGACGTGGATTTAGTCATGACTCATGCGCCAAGTGCTGAAGCCAAATTCGTCGCCGACGGTTTTGGTGTTGAGCCCCGTGGCATCATGGAAAATGATTTCGTGGTACTGGGCCCTAAAAATGACCCAGCAAAAATCCGTGACAGCAAGAATGCCGAAGAAGCATTCGCTAAAATAGCCAAATCAGGCGTACCTTTTATCTCTCGTGGTGACAATTCAGGCACTCATATCAAAGAGTTAGAAGTATGGAAAGCGGCAAGTGTGACACCCGATTTCAAAGGTTACACGTCAGTAGGTCAAGGCATGGGCAAAACCCTGCTAATGGCAAATGAAATGCAAGGTTATACTCTGTCTGACCGTGGTACTTTTGTAGCTTACAAAACTAAACTAGATCTTGGTGTTGATTTCGATGGCGGCAAAACCTTAGCCAACCCATACCAAGTTATCCTGATCAACTCTGCTAAGTACCCAGATCTAAACCACAAAGGCGCTAAAGCATTCAGCGACTGGTTGATCAGCAAAGAAGGTCAAAGCATGATCAATAACTTCAAAGTTGAAGGTGAGCAATTGTTCAAGGCAACTTATAGCGAATGAGCGACGGCTGGCTAGCACTGTTACAGCAGGCGTTAAGCCTGCTGTTTTCTTTAGACCCAGACGTTTGGTCCATCATTTCGATCTCGTTTTCGGTTTCTTTCGCGGCGCTGCTCATCACGCTGGTGCCATCTATGGTACTTGGCTTTGTGCTAGCGTTTGCGCCATTTCGCGGTAAATGGATAGTCACGAACTTAGTGCAAACTCTGCAATCTATCCCCACTGTGGTTATCGGTCTGCTGGTCTATTTACTGCTCACCCGCAATGGTCCTCTTGGCGATCTAAAATGGTTATTCACCCAAGAAGGCATGATCCTCGGGCAAATGTTGATCTGCGCGCCCGTACTGATTGCGATGAGCCAAGCCGCCTTTACTAGCGTTGACCGTAGAGCATGGGAAACCTCACGCACTTTAGGTGCCTCTTGGTGCCGCGCCGTATGGACAGTCTGCCGCGAGCTACGTATGCCCTTACTGCTGGCAATTGTCGCGGCGTTTAGTCGTATTCTGACCGAAGTGGGTTGTTCTATGATGGTCGGCGGCAATATTTTAAACGTAACCCGTAACATACCCACAGCTATCGCACTCGAAACCAGCAAAGGCGACTTCGCCCAAGCTATCGCCCTCGGGCTAGTGCTGCTAATCTTGGCCTTGATCCTCAACTTTGCCCTCGGTGGTTTACGTGGCAAAGCCATGCCAAGGAGCCATTAAGCAATGACTAAGGTCAAACTGATCGCCCGTGACTTAGAGATGTCCTTTGGTGCGCGCCTGTTATTCAAAGCGGACGCATTAGCGCTCTGCCAAGGGGATGTGATTTATCTGCAAGGCGACAACGGCACGGGTAAATCGACCTTGATGAAAATTCTTGCGGGCTTGATGGCGCCAACGAAAGGCAAAATTGAGACTGTGGGTTTTGCCCAAAATGCTTGGTGGCGACGCAATCCATTATTAGGTAAAGCAGTTTATTTGCACCAACATCCTTATTTGTTCGACGGCACAGTGGAATATAATCTCACCTATGGGCTGAATTTCAGTTCAGAAACAAAAGCCAAGGCGAAACAACGTATTACCCAAGCGATTGAGATGGCACAACTAGGATCGCTGCTACACGCCAGAGCCAGTAATCTCTCTGGCGGCGAAAGACAGCGGCTCGCCATTGCGCGCGCTTGGATCCTACAACCTAAACTGTTAATGCTCGACGAACCAACCTCCAATATGGACAAGGATTCCCAAGAGCTAGTATTAAAAATGATCCAACAACTCAAACACGAAGGCACAGGTATGTTGTTGAGTAGTCATCAGAATTGCGCGTTAACCTCCATCTGCGAACAGCAGTGGCACATAGAAGGCGAACGAGTGACGACCTCTTATCAACACCCAGAATCTTTGCCAGCACAGGAGTCTTTATATGTCATCGCAAATTGATGCCGTTATTCTCGCCGGTGGCATGGCGCGTCGCATGGGCGGCGACGATAAAGGTCTCGTCGAATTAAACGGCGAAGCCATGATTAAGCACACAATAGACAGAATAAAACCTCAGGTTAAGGAGATCCTGATCAACGCAAATCGCAACCAAACACGTTATGCTGAGTTCGGTTTTAAAGTGATAAGCGATGAACATACTGGTTTCCTCGGCCCTTTGGCGGGAATGATCACCGCAATGGGGCAAACGGATGCAGACTACTTATTGGTGGTGCCCTGCGACTGCCCACTGCTGCCAACCGACCTTGTGCCGCGTATGCTGGCAGCTATTAAGGCTGAAGATGCAGAGATCGCCGTCGCCAGTGACGGTGAATATGAGCAACCCGTCGTCTTACTGTTAAAGCCCAGCTTACGTGACTCGATGAAAGCGTTTCTTGAGGCGGGTGAGCGTAAAGTGGACTTTTGGTATGCCAAGCACCACTTTGTTGTGGAGTCTTTCGCCGACCAGCCCAATGCCTTTGTAAATGTGAATACGCCAGAACAAAAACAACGACTGGCCATGGAAATTACCAAATAGCTAAGGCTCCAATAACCCAAATTAGAGGTGCAAATGAGTAACCCCTTCGTCAATCCGCTCGCTATTCCCGTTCTCGGATTTTGTGCCTACAGTGGCACGGGGAAAACCACCTTACTCAAGCAATTGATCCCCGAATTAAATCAACGTGGCCTGCGCTTAGCCGTGATCAAACATGCGCACCACAATTTCGACGTGGATATTCCCGGCAAAGACAGTTACGAAATGCGTAAAGCCGGTGCGCGGCAAATGCTGGTCGCTTCCCATGTGCGCTGGGCGCTGATGACAGAAGATGCACGCGATGGCGATCCTGAGTTAGTCCATTTGCTCAAGCAAATCGAAGCCGACAAAGTCGATATCGTCCTCGTCGAAGGCTTTAAAAAACTCGCCTTACCTAAAATTGAATTGCACCGCGCCGCCCACGGCAAACCTTTTATCTACACCCAAGATGAAAATATCCTCGCCATCGCCTGTTGCGATGATACTCAGTTGCCAAGCGACGCACTTCCAAATGAGCTGCGCCGACTCGATCTCAACAATGTCAGCCAGATTGCCGACTTTGTCATTGAGTATGCTCAAAACTGGGAAGCACCACTCCAATACCCGATTTCAGCCGTAGATGCCTGCGCCATAGGCGACAACAAAAACCTCAGCGTCAGCCAAGGTTTAGCGCAGATTTTATCCCATGTATCCCCCGTGGCAGAAGTCGAAGAGATTGACTTAGACGCCTTAGATAACCGCGTACTGGCCAGCGACAGTATTTCTCCCGTCGACGTGCCGCAACAAACCAATTCGGCGATGGATGGCTACGCCTTTGTCTATCAAGACCCCATGCCTACTACCTTAAAACGGGTGGGTGAGGTCCTTGCCGGTCATCAATATTCGGGCACGCTTAACGTCGGCGAAACTGTGCGAATCATGACGGGCGCGACTGTGCCCGTGGGTGCCGATACTGTGCAGCCCCGTGAACTAGCCAAGGAAGTCGACGGCAATGTTAACTTCGACGGCCGTATTCTGGCGGGTCAACACGTTCGCCTCGCGGGGGAAGATATCGCCCAAGGCCAAGTCGCCCTCGCCAAAGCCACTCGCCTAAGCGCCGCCGAACAAGGTTTACTGGCCTCACTCGGGCTCAATCGTTTGAATGTTTATCGCCGCCCAACCGTTGCCGTGTTCTCCACCGGCGATGAAGTGAGCCAACCTGGCGAAGCACTCAAAGCCAACTGCATCTATGACTCAAACCGCTTTACCATCAAAGCGATGGCGAAACGTCTTGGTTGTGATGTTATCGATTTAGGCATTATCGAAGATTCTGAAACCGCGCTCGAAGCGACGCTCGCTAAAGCCGCTACCCTTGCCGATGTCGTCATTAGCTCTGGCGGCGTGTCAGTCGGTGATGCAGATTACATTAAAACCGTACTGGCCCGCTTAGGCAAAATCGATTTTTGGCGGATTAGCATGCGTCCGGGTCGACCACTCGCCTTTGGCAAAATCGGTGATAGCTTATTCTTCGGGCTGCCGGGCAACCCAGTGGCGGTAATGGTTACTTTCCTGCAATTTGTGCAGCCCGCTTTGCGAAAATTGGCGGGTGAAGTGAACTGGCAAGCACAGCTATTCCCCGCAATTAGTGATGAAACACTGCGAAGCCGCCAAGGTCGCACCGAATTTATTCGCGGAATTTTTCAGCTTGGTAAAGATGGACGCCTGCACGTGAGCAGCAC
Organism: Shewanella vaxholmensis; assembly: GCF_031932135.1. NCBI lineage: Bacteria > Pseudomonadati > Pseudomonadota > Gammaproteobacteria > Alteromonadales > Shewanellaceae > Shewanella > Shewanella vaxholmensis. The sequence continues at coordinate 30,961 of NZ_JAUOEV010000004.1, read as the reverse complement.
GGGCAACCAAGGTTCTGGGATGTTAAGTTCAATGGTCAAAGGGAATTGTCTCATCATCATAGGCGATGATGCAGAAGCCGTGAATGCAGGCGAAACTGTGTTTATTCAACCCTTTGCGGATCTGCTTTAAGATCCAGTGAGCTTTTATGAGTCTAATGGTGGATTCCTTTGGCCGTAAGGTCGAATATTTACGGCTCTCGGTCACCGACCGCTGCGACTTTCGCTGTGTCTATTGCATGACCGAAGATCCCTGTTTTCTGCCAAAGGATCACGTACTCCACCTCGAAGAGTTAGCTTGGATTGCCCAAGCTTTTACCGAGCTTGGTGTGACTAAAATTCGCCTGACCGGCGGCGAGCCCTTAGTTCGCACCGATTGCGATCAGCTAGTGAGCCTGCTTGGTAAACTACCAGGGCTGACGGATTTGTCCATAACCACTAATGGTTCAAGGCTGACAAAATTCGCTAAGCCCATGTTTACAGCTGGATTAAAGCGCCTCAATATCAGCCTAGATACCTTAAACCCCACCTTGTTTACCCAGTTAACCCGTAACGGCAAGTTAGACAGAGTCATCGATGGTATCGATGCGGCTATTGCGGCTGGCTTTGAACGTATCAAGATTAACGCGGTGATTTTAAAACAGCAGAACGATAATGAAGTCATTGATTTAGTTGATTTCTGCCGTGGTCGCCGTTTAGACATCGCCTTTATCGAAGAAATGCCACTTGGCGAAATGGATGAGCGTAAACGTGCCCGTCATTGCAGCAGTGATGAAGTCAAAGCCATCATAGAAAATCGCTATCCGCTACAGGTCTCGAGTAAACGCACTGGTGGCCCAGCGCGGTATTACACTATGGCCGACAGTCCAATCCATATCGGTTTTATCTCACCCCACAGTCACAACTTCTGCCACGAATGCAATCGGGTACGCGTCACAGTCGAAGGCCAATTATTGCTGTGTTTAGGCAATGAGCATGCCGTTGATCTCAAAAGCATAGTCAGGGAATTTCCCGCAGATATTGAGAGACTTAAAGCCGCTATTCTCGCGGGCATTAACCTCAAGCCTAAACAGCACGACTTTGGCAATCATCAGGTACAAATCCTACGTTTTATGAACGCCACTGGCGGTTAAGCATCACCCCTCAATCGCTTAAGGGCTAGCATCTCAATTTTGCCGTGATAAACTCGAAGCATCACCCCATACTTAGCGTCACACATTTCTATGGCCTTAACTCGTAAGCAATGGAATAACGTCATTATTGTCGCCTGCGTCTTTATGGTCGCCGTGCTGACTTTTATGGATAACAAGACCAATAATGTTCCGAGTGATGCTCAGCTGCTATTTGACGATAATGCGCCGCTTTCACAGCTGCAACTCAATGGGATGTGGCTGCACAAGCAAGCATCACAATGGGAGTGCGACACTACAGTCCTCAACTGTGATGAATGGGCTAAAGCGTGGAAAACCATACGGGTGTCTCCCTTAACGGCTGCACCAGAAACCACAGATAATCCACAAGAATTAGTCATCCAGATTGCAGATATCCGCGATGCTCAGCTGTGGATCTATTTCCCCAATGAAGGTGCCTTAAAGTCTCCCGCTGGCAATTGGTATTTAGTGCCTCCGAGTTTACGAGCTAAACTGCAACCGATCCTCGATGCGAAACCCGCAGCTTAATGCCGCCCCATTTTACTTAAGATAAGAAAGAATCCATGCCGGAATTACCAGAAGTTGAAGTCACCCGTCAGGGTATTGCACCCTTCCTTGTCGAGCAAACCGTGGTTGATCTTGTGATCCGCAATGGTTCGCTGCGCTGGCCAGTACCTGACATCGCCAAACAAATTATCGGCCAAGTCATACGCCAAGTGCGACGCCGTGCTAAGTATCTGTTAATCGACACTGATGCGGGCACTAGCATAGTGCATTTAGGCATGTCGGGGAGTTTACGGATTTTGCCCCACGATACCACAGTGGAAAAGCATGACCATATCGACTTAGTGCTCGCCAACGGCCGCATTTTACGTTTTAACGATCCCAGACGTTTCGGCGCTTGGTTGTGGTGTGAACTCCCAGAAGAAGCCCATCCATTACTCGCCAAACTGGGACCAGAGCCACTGACCCAGGCTTTTAATGTCGCACAATTAGCGGCAGCTTTAGCGGGCAAGAAAAAAGCCATCAAGCTCTGCCTGATGGATAATCATATCGTGGTGGGAGTGGGTAATATTTACGCCAATGAAGCCCTGTTTGCGGCGGGCATTCATCCAGAAGCCGAAGCAGGTAAAATCGATATCGAGCGCTTGACTGTTTTAGTTGCCGAAGTGAAGCAAATCTTAGCCCACGCCATTAAGCAAGGCGGCACTACGTTGAAAGACTTTACCAATGCCGATGGCAAGCCGGGCTACTTCGCCCAAAAACTGCATGTCTATGGTCGCGGCGGTGAAACCTGCACAAGCTGCGGTAACTTATTGAGTGAAATCCGTTTAGGCCAACGCACCACAGTATTCTGTGGCATTTGCCAGACACGCTAACTATCACTCGCTAATTGCCGTAAAAATGCCTGCAATTGCAGGCATTTTATTCTTTATATTGGTTACTCTTTTAACCAGCGCCCCGGATGATCAGTAAAGTAACGATATTCGCGTTTGGGCTTTTCGCACTGCGATTTAAGCTCAGTGGTCGATAACAAAATCCACTCATCACGATGGGCCATTCCCATGCTCTTGCCGCCTTTGATATCGAAACAGCTCAGCTCAGCCCCGCTCGGCACTAATAAATAACGCTGTTTATTTTCCTGCATCCATTGCCATGCATTACGCTCTTGTTCCTCAACTGAAGCAAGATAACTAAAGTGCGTCACACTCATGGGAGAGAACAAAATAAACTGCTCTTTAAAGTTCACTAAGCCTAGCTCGGCGTCCTCGCCAATTACCTCTGCCGTATGCAGCATCAAGCTTCTAGGAGTGCGCATTTCATCGAGCATAGAATACCCCCAAGTACTAATCAGCCCCCAGCCCAAGGCAGAGACAATTCCCATCTTAACGAGAGCAAACTGTTTACTGGCGAGCCGAAGCAGCAGGAACCAGAGCAGACCAAGCAGGATAAATAGGTAACTAATACCAGTTAAATCATCGGTATAGTCGGCAAGGGCTTTGACTAATGCGGGATGATGAATAAGCGCAAGCACACCCGCCAGCAAGACCACACCACCTAAACACCACAGTAATCCACTGACAAGTTTTTCAAACCACACTTTAGGCGCAACACCCGTTAACACCGCTGAGGCCGCCAGCGCCAACATAGGCAAAGCCGGCAGAATATACACATTACGCTTACCCGGACTGATACTGAAAAACAGCACTACCAGTGCCACCCAAATCAACAGAATTGCAATAGTAGGATCGGCCCTCACCTTCTGCACCCATTGTTTCCAGTAAGCAACCACCAGCAGCGAAATAGGGAACCACATCCACGGAATGACACTTAAGACAAAGAAATACCAAGGCTTAATATGATGCCAAGCGTTGACATAACGCTCACCAGTTTGCTTAAACAAGATATTATTTTGATAGGCAATAAGTTCGGGCGTGCCATGGGCTTGCACTGTCAGCACCATGGGCACCAACCAGCAGGCAATCACGGCAAGCATAGCCAAAGGCCCAGCAAGACATAGCCAAGTTAAACGACCTTGAAAACGGCTTTTGTCTTTAACGGCATAAATACCAATAGGGATCAGCATTAATAAAGGCAAAAAGCCGACGCCCTTAGTGATCACCCCTAGCCCCATAAATGCCCAGCCAGCAAAATACCAGCGCCAATGGGGACCGAGCAAAAAGTGGCGGATCAAGCCGTAGCATCCCACTGTGATCCAACACATCACCATAGCATCGATCTGGGCATTTTTAGCCTGCATTAAAAACTGCGGCACAATCAACAGTAACAGGGCGGCATTGCGGCCAACACGTACATTCCACAATCTGGCGCCAAGATCGTAAACCAGGAACACTGTCAGAAGTCCGCACAAGGCGTTAGGGAGGAGGAAAGCGAGCTTAAGAGAATCCGTCATCTGGTAAAATAGCGCGATAGCCCACATGAATACCGGCGGTTTATCAGGGTAGTACTCGCCACCACGGGTAGGAAATAACCATTGTCCCGAAGACACCATTTCCCGTGCAACTTCCACAAACCGCGGCTCATCTGCAGGCCAAGGGGATCGAAATCCCACCCCCACCAGCAAAATCAGCAAGCTTATCAAGAGCAAAGGCCAGAGTACTTGGTAGTAATCCTGACCATTGAAACGGCGACTAAGAGCTTCCATCCTGAATCCTTATGCTTCGGTTTCCAATTCATCGACCTGTTTACGCAGGCTGGAACGGTACAAATACGCGCCAATCACGCTTGATAGGATAAATAATCCGATACTGATCCCTAGCTGATGATGATCCGATAAACCTATACCCGCCCCCGCAAAGCTAAAAATCAACATCTGCGGTAAATAGCCTAATACGCTGCCCAGCATAAAGCCACGCGCAGGAACATGAGTTGCACCAGCAAACAGATTGGTGAGTAAATTACTGCCGACGGGCAGTAAGCGTATCATCAGCACTTTCAACCATGTTTTGTCGCTGATAAGAGCTTCAAACTTTTGCAACCTACGACCAAAGCGGCGCTGTAAACTGCTGCGGATAGTTAATCTCGCTACATAAAAAGCCAATACGCAGCCGACCAAGGCGGCTAGCGTTGAAAATAGCCCCCCATAAATCCCACCCAAGGCAAAACCAAAGACAAAAGCGATAACTTGTCTTGGGCCACCAGCAGCGGTAAATAGCGCACCAACAGCCAACAATACTAAGAGTGCAAACGAGCCTTGTTCTGCAATAAAATGCGCGACCCAGTTGCTATCGGTCAAATGCTCAAACATCCCCTGTTGGACGGAAAACATCAACGCCAGCAGAATGAAAACGATAAACACCGCATTATAGAATCGCTTCATTATCACTCACGCCAACTTGCTTGACTGCGAATAACCTTGGCTATCTTCGCCCGCCGCCCAAGCCAGATCACCCCCATGATGTCGACGATACCAACCCATACACGATTCCAAGCCGTGTACTTAGAGATGCCCACTTGACGATCCCTATGATTCACCATCGAAATAAAAATCTCCCCGCCCATACGCCGCACTAAGGCAGGAATGTATCTGTGCATATGGTCGAAATAGGGTAAACGAAGGAAGGTTTCACGGGGAAATAACTTTAGGCCACAGCCCGTATCAGGCACGCCATCGTGCAGAAACGCATCGCGAACCTTATTCGCAAAGCGGGACTGGAATCGCTTCCAAGCGGTGTCTTTACGATTTTTACGGTACCCCGCAATACAGAAATGCTCGGCATGGATCTGCGGCAACTGGGCCAGCATGGCCGGAATATCGGCGGGATCATTCTGGCCATCGGCATCTAAGGTCACAATATATTTGCCGCGTGCGTGCAAAATGCCGGTCGATATCGCAGTACTTTGTCCCGTGCTTCGTTCATGGCGAATCGCTTTCGCATCACATTGCTGTTCAGCTGCGGTACGCATCACTTCACCAAAGGTATCATCTTGACTGCCATCATCGACGACAAGGATTTCAAACTCAGTCAAACCTTGGAGGGCTTGGCATATCTCTTCGATCAGGGGGCCAATATTGCCCACCTCATCTTTAGCGGGGATCACAATAGAGATCAATTCAACACTCCACAACTTTATGACCACAAATACGGTATCACATGATTATTGCAAAATTAAAATCTGGAAAAATAGGGATGATTGGCAAAAAAACACTAATTCAGAATTATAAACTGGCCAAACAATAAAGAAACAGCACTTAATTTGGAACTGTGGATTTCATAGTATGGACATATTTATCGATAAAATAAGTGTTAGTTTATTAAGCAGAACGCATAACCTTAAAATAATCCATGGATATTGTTGTTGTGGGGATGGGCTATGTGGGCCTATCAAATGCCGTCTTATTGGCGCAGCAAAACCAAGTCACTGCAATTGATTTAGTTCCTGAACGTGTCAAGCAAGTTAACAAGCGTAAATCCACTGTGGTCGATGAATTAATCGAAGACTATCTGCAAAACAAACCGTTGAATTTAACTGCGACAACGGAAAATGTAGCCTTTCAATCGGCTGACGTTGTGATTATTGCGACTCCAACAGACTACGATCCTCAGACTAATTATTTTAATACTCATTCGGTTGAAAGCGTCATTCGTGATGTACTCGCTGTTAATCCTGGTACGACGATTATCATCAAATCGACTGTCCCCGTCGGTTATACAGCAGCATTAAGGCACAAGTTTAAGAGCGACAACATACTCTTTTCTCCAGAGTTTTTACGCGAAGGTAAAGCCTTGTATGACAACCTTTATCCCTCACGGATTGTAGTCGGTGAACGCTCGGCGCGTGCCCAAGTCTTTGCTGACCTTTTAGCTAAGGCGGCAATCAAGCAAGATATTCCTATTTTGCTGACCGATAGCACCGAAGCCGAAGCGATTAAGTTATTTGCTAATACATTTCTTGCCATGCGGGTCGCCTACTTTAACGAGCTAGATACCTATGCAGAGAGTCGAGGATTAAATACTCGCCAGATTATTGAGGGGGTTAGCCTCGATCCGCGTATTGGTGATTATTACAACAATCCTTCTTTTGGCTATGGCGGGTACTGTCTTCCGAAAGACACTAAGCAATTACTGGCTAACTACAATGATGTCCCAAACAATTTAATCAGTGCCATTGTCGACTCAAACACCACACGCAAAGACTTTATCGCCGACGCTATTATCCGTAAGCAGCCAAAATGTGTAGGAATTTATCGTTTGATCATGAAAGCCGATTCAGACAATTTCCGCGCCTCAGCAGTGCAAGGCGTGATGAAGCGCATTAAAGCGAAAGGCATTGAAGTCGTCGTGTTTGAGCCTGTACTTAAAGAAGATTACTTTTTCAAATCTCGCGTGATGAGAGACTTAACTGAATTTAAGTCAATGTGTGATGTGATCGTCTCCAACCGTATGGTTGATGAACTCAATAATGTTGCGGATAAAGTCTATACCCGAGATCTATTTCACCATGATTAATACACTTTAAATAAAGGTCATAAATGAAATACTTAGTCACAGGCGCTGCGGGTTTTATCGGCGCCAAAGTCAGTGAACGCCTTTGCTTGCTTAGCCATGAAGTTATCGGCATTGATAACCTCAATGACTATTACGACGTCAATCTCAAATTGGCACGTTTAGACCTTTTACAAACTTTAGATAATTTCCATTTTATTCAACTCGATCTTGCAGACAGAGAAGGTATTGCTGCGCTTTTTGCACGGCATGCATTCCAACGTGTTATCCATCTGGCGGCTCAAGCAGGTGTGCGTTACTCGCTCGACAATCCATTAGCCTATGCCGACAGTAATTTAATTGGCCATCTCACTATTTTAGAAGGTTGCCGTCGCCATAAGATTGAGCATCTCGTGTATGCTTCATCTTCGTCTGTATATGGGTTAAATCAGAAAATGCCCTTCTCAACTGAAGACAGCATAGATCATCCCATTTCGCTCTATGCCGCCACGAAGAAAGCCAATGAATTGATGTCGCACACTTACTCACATTTATATCAATTACCGACGACAGGTCTGCGCTTTTTTACCGTCTACGGCCCTTGGGGCCGTCCCGATATGGCTTTATTTAAATTCACCAAAGCCATACTCGCAGGTGAAGTGATCGATGTGTATAACCATGGCGACCTCAGTCGAGACTTTACCTATATTGATGATATTGTTGAGGGAATCATTCGGGTACAAGCCAAACCACCTCGCCCAAATACGGACTGGACAGTAGAAGCTGGCACGCCGGCCACCAGCAGCGCGCCATATCGCGTCTTTAATATTGGCAATGGTAGCCCTGTGCAGTTACTCGACTTTATTACAGCGCTAGAAGATGCCTTAGGCATTAAAGCGAACAAGAACCTGCTACCGATGCAGCCGGGCGATGTGCATTCGACATGGGCCGACACAAACGACCTATTTGATGCCGTTGGCTATAAGCCACTGGTGGATATCAACACTGGCGTCATGCAATTTGTGGACTGGTATCGCCAGTTCTATAACAAATAATTTTGTGTCCAAAAGCCAAACAAAAAGGCCTGCAAGAATGCAGGCCTTTGCTTTAATCATGAATGTTAGAAGCGATACTCAAAACTGCTAAAGAGCGTGGCATTAGTATCGTTTTCTTGAACATCAAATTCCGATCTCGATACTGTTCCGCCCAAATTTAACATACCTTGCCACAGTGGCATGCGGTAAGAAAACTCTAACATCAACAAATCTTCCTTCGGCGGTTGTGGCGCCCAACTATTAACTCTATTAGAGCCATCTTTATTCAGCTGGGCATAACGCAATAAAGAAGTAAAACCACGGCTGTTACTAAACTGACCCACAAGACCTACGACATATACTTTAGCGTCACTATCATAAGTTGAGCCTAGGGCTCGATTATAATATCGAGAACCACTCAAGTAAGTTGAATGCTCATAAAAACAATTGAATTCATTAGGATCTAGACCACATGCAACCACAGTATCTGTATATTCAAAAAACAACTTATATTGTTGATCTGTAAATGCAAAACGCGTATCAGCGCCAAATAAGTATGCACAATCAGCTAAATCCCATGGGTTAGAGCCGCTAGAATCCTCACAGGTTCGTTCAAGATAAAGCCCGACAGGCACCTTAAACCAAGTATCCGCATATCGGATATCAAACCCAGCCAATTGATTACCAATTTTAGTATTAAGCGCAGGATCGCATGTTGCACTTCCATCCGCACATTCAGTGCCACCGGTTATCGCTTTAAAAAAGCTTTTAACACCGCAATCCTGTCCTTCACCACAGAACTGTGTTGTCCAAGAAACACCCATTTCAACCGATTTTATTGGCCTAATACTCGATCTAAAATTCCATAATGCTGCATTGGCAACAGCCCGATTGTTTTCAAATAGACTAAAGCCGGCGGTTAAGGTCCAAGGGCCAATCCAAGACAACCACGGCGTTTCAAACGCTGCCGCATTATTACGACTTAGCATCACTGAAGGCATTGGCCTCGCGTTATTCGACTTATGCAACGAAGAGTCAAACCCTGGTCCCCACCACTGCTCAAGAGTCCCTGCAGTAATAATCCAGTTATCAATAATCATTGATATATAAGAGTCGTCTAAACGAAATTGGTCTTCAGTAGCATCATAATTGGCACTTCCAGAAGCTTTAAAGGCAAAACGTTCTCCAACGTATTCATGGGAAATATTTAATTCACCTTGCTCACGGTAGTCTGAACCAAAATGCTGAAACCGTGCGGCATCAGTACCGGCGGTTACTTTAACGCTGGTATTTCCACGATTTCCAATTGCGCTACTATAGTAAAAATTAACCCTTGCGAAAGACTGAACTAAACTTGGGCTCAGTTTTTCTGGCTCGACCTTCGCTAGATCAGCACCAATACCGGCCCACATTAAGGGATAGGTATTCACAGGCACAGTAATCACACCCGCATCGGCAAGTGCTTGAATATCAGTTCTAAGATAAATATCAGAGGCATCGACCCAAGGTGCGGCAGTAAGTATTGAAGAAAATAGTAGCCCAGAGGCAAGAGTGGGAATTAAAAAAGCCTTCATAACATCCTTTTAAGTATCATCGCGAGGCCACAATGCCTCAAAGTTAACACAAAACCCCCACGTAAAAACCATTGATCCGTGGGCAAAATCTAGTTTTTTACGAGCTTAGCCGCAAGAGCCATAGCCACTTCTGAGTGAACAAATTGACTCACATCGCCACCATGCAAAGCGACTTCCTTTACTAAGGTTGAAGAGATAAATGAGTTTTCCTCAGCGGGCGTTAAAAACACGCTTTCTAGATCTGGGCTCAATCGGCGATTCATATTCGCTAGCTGGAATTCATATTCAAAGTCAGATACCGCACGCAAGCCACGCACCAGCACACTGGCCTTTTGCTCCTTGGCAAAATCCACCAGTAAACCCGAAAATCCAACCACTTCAACATTATCCAAATGAGCTGTGACACGATTTACCAGTTCAACCCGCTCTTCTAAGGTGAATCTTGGCTGCTTAGAAGGATTAGCAGCAATGCCAATGATCACATGTTTGAATAACTTAGCGGCACGCTCGATTAAATCGGCATGACCATTGGTGATAGGATCAAACGTTCCTGGATAAATCGCTCTTGTATGCACTTTACTGACTCAACTCACATGGATACCAAAAATCATTGCTCGTCAGTCTACTCGTTTTAGCCAAGCGAGTGAATAATCGAAGCAAAATCGGCTTTAAATAGCCACAAAAAGCATCGAAATAGGCAAGAATCCAAGTGAGTAAGCCCCTATAAAGGCGCAAACTGATATAATGTTTCACTTAATTGAAACCGACCAAATACGATGTCGCTCACCCATTCAACGCTATTACGCTGAGCCAAAGCTAGGTTGCAACCGCGACGTTTAAAGACACGTAGAAGAGCATATATGAAGAAAATCGCGATTTTTTGCCATAATTTTTTCTCCAACGGCACGGTAAAAATAGCCTTATCGCAGGCAGAAGTGTTACAGGAAGCAGGTCAAGATGTGCATTTGTTTGTGTTTCACAAGGAAGGCGATTTTATGCCGCCACAAAATGTAACCATTCATTATCTGTTTGAAGCGGGCCAAAAACCTTCGCTTCAGGAGCAAAGACAACAACTCATAACGAAAGTGAACGAAGCAGAAAAAACGGGAAAATTTTCACTCTTTTTAAGCAATTCAACCGACTGCGACGTTGTTGTTTCCGGCTGTCATTTCGATCCTTGCTACTACTTCTGTCATTGCGCCTTAAAGCAAGAATTATTGATGGAGTTAAAACGCGGTCCAGTGCACTTCTGGCGCAGATGGAAAAAAGCCAAAGCTCTGATCGGCAAAAAAATCATCACAGTTTCAAATGGTATTGCCGACGAGCTAAGAGCCACGTCGTGGTTAAAACCTCAGAGCGTGCAAACCATCTACAACCCTTTTCGCCTAGACGAAATAAAAAATAAGACTCAAGAAGTCATTGCCGAAATTCCCAACGAACCTTACATGATCCATGTGGGTAGAGTGACTCGTCAAAAACGCCATGACATTCTCTTCAAAGCATTGAGGGATATGCCGACAGCACCTAAGCTAGTTCTTCTCTGTAACCGGCCAAATAAGGCGCGTAAATTAGCCAAAAAATACGGCGTAGAGCACCGAATTATCACACCTGGTTTTCAACATAATCCCTATGCTTGGATTGCTAACGCAGAATTGATGCTGCTGAGCTCCGACTTTGAAGGCTTACCCACTGTAGTCATTGAATCATTAGCCTGCGGCACGCCCGTTGTCAGCACAGATTGCCCGCACGGCCCAAATGAAATCCTTACAGGGCACTTAGCCAAATACTTAGTCCCAGTTCGTCAACCAGCACTGCTGGCACAGAAGGCACTAGAGTGCCTAGCATCGCCCCCATCACTTGAAGACCTTGCGATTCTTAAAGCCGTAGATAGTCAAAATATTGCAAAGCAATATTTGAACTTAGCCGAATAAATATCTTTATACGGTAAAAAGTAGAAACTCTATTGAATATAAGTAGAGTTTCTACTTAACCTCCAACACCTGTTACACTCTGATACAGCATGAAAGCTCGTTTTAATTGGATTAAAAAACACAAGACGTTAACAAATGCATCAAACAAAGAGTAATAACACACAGAAATACAATACATTTAGCCTGTATAATTACTATTATTGAACATCGATAAAACAGTTTATTATAAGGTTAACCATTCTGTATTTATGAATAAATAATTTCATTGATAGTCTATTTGAAAAATATCAAAATACTCCCATCAAATAATTCTGCCTAAGTAGAATTAGCAATAAATGATTTTTTTGGGGTAGTAATGAGTAAGTTTAAAGTGGCTTTATTAGTTGATGAGTACTTTGGGGGTACAGGTACAGTGTACGGTGGGTACGGTTTTCTAGCGCGCTACTTAATTGCCAAACACTTACCCAATGAGAATATTGAAGTAGAAGTGCTCATAAAAAAAGACTGCAGCAAGCAAAGATTAATACCTCGTCGCTATATGATCGATGGCATTAAAGTTTATCGTTTAGCAGCTAAGTTTATGGATTTTATTAATATTAGATTTTTAAAAAAGAAAAATTACGATATATTTTTGTCAATAGAAATGACAACCCATTCCTACCGTATTCTTAAAACTATCCCTAATATTGATAAAAAAATTCTATTTTGGGTACAAGATCCAAGACCTGATTATGAATGGGATGAAATTAATACCGTCAAACTTTTCCCAGAGAAAAGTTATTGGGACAGTAATATTAATCAGTTTGTTCATGACCTTTGGGCAGCAGGGAAAGTCTCATTTATTTCTCAAGCACGCTTTTTAGATCGTAAAGCCAGAGATCTCTATAATCTCGATAATAAAACTGAACTCAAATATTTACCCAACCCTATTGAGATAGATCACAGTTTCGATGTAGAAGCTCACCCGAAGAAAAATCACATTATCTTTCTGGGACGAATTGAGTCAGTCAAACGTGGTTGGTTATTTTGCGAGATAGCTAAACTGATGCCTGAATATGAATTTTTCATGCTAGGTCAATCATTTAGGCAATCAAAGAAAAATCAGTCCATCATGAATGACTACCTAAATATTCCCAACCTACATTTTGTAGGGCATGTAGAAGGCGATCGAAAAAACCAGCTAATCAAAGATGCTAAAATTTTAGTCAACACTTCAATTCACGAAGCTCTACCAATTTCTTTCTTAGAAGCGTTATCTTATGGCACCCTTCTCGTCAGTTGCCGTGACCCCGACGAGCTGACGAGTCAATTTGGCGTATTTACAGGTACAGTGCTCGGAGATGGTTTTGATAAAGTCGATTTATTTGTCGATGGTATACGCCATCTGATGGAAAACGAACAACTAAGACAAGAACTCGCGGTTAAGGCAGTTGACTACATCAAAGCAAACCACAGTATTGAAGATTTCCAGAAAAATATGCAAGAAATCATCTTTAAACTGGTTGAAGAAACGAAACTGCAAGGCTAACAAAATGGGCCGATATTTCAATATCGGCCCATAAGTAACGACTGCTAACTAAAAAACTTCCAATAACCTAGCTTGCGACGCATCTTAAAATGGCGTAGCAAGTTCAATGGTTTAGGCTTAAGCCAATCGGTGCCTTTATCAATCAAAGCATCTGTTGCGGCTAAAACTCGCTGGCTAGATTGGCCATCCCCCGTAGGGTGAATTTGATTACAATAAGCATGGATGTGCGCCATCAAATCATCAGGACGACTCAGTGCTCGCGTTAATGCAGATTCAATATCCTCAACCTGACAGATATCGATTAAATGATCTTTAGGTGACTGATTTTTAAAGGTCACCACTGGCTTACGCTGCATTAAAAACATCAATAAAATCGATGAAGTATCGCAGAGCATCACATCACCCGCCTGCAGAAGCGGGATCACGTTATCGGTTTCCACAAACTGGAGATTCTCATTTTCGAGAGTCTTGTATTGCTCAACAATACTTGGCTTCATCTTAGGATGGAATTGTACTAACCAGCGCCACTGGCCCTTTTGCGACAGGATTTTGATCTGCTCAAATACCACAGGTGCGCAGGTCAAACTAGGTGAAAATGTCGAGCAAAAGAGTACCACAGGTCTTGGGTCATCCGCTTTGATATAGGGATTATCTTTATTCTCAATAAACAGGGGGTCGAGCGCAGGCCATCCCGTCTCAGCCACTGTAAAAGTGCCGAACTTTTTCTCGAGTTCAAGGAAAGGTAAAGTTGTCGCCGGGCCTTGAGTACAATACAAATCAAAGCAATCACGGATTTCGAAGTGATCTTCGCGACCCTTATGGTTCATTTTACCCGCATTAAAGCCATGAAATACCCCGACTTTAACCCCGGGAATAAAACGAGGGACAACATTCCCAGGAACAAATACCGCATCGGGTTTCCACGCCTTAACGGCATCAACGCTCAACAAACGCGGCTCATCAGCCTTTAGAAACTTAGCGTCGACTTCATTTCCCTCTAAAAACCAGCAAACCTCATCGCCTCTAGCCCAAATGGCTTGTTGAAGCGGCCTTAACATCGCATAGGAATAGTTTTGCGCTATGTAAAATAAGTAACGTCTTTTGGCTTGTTTGACTTCTTCCACAAGTATTCCCCCAACAACTCAAACAATTTAATTATTTTGCCAACGCTAAATATTGCTCGGCTATTATCGTAGCATCCACTTTTGCCAAAATGTCCACCTGTTCAAGAGATGGCGGCAGGCTAACAACCTCATCTATCATGTTTGCTAGCGCAGCAGGATCACGACGCGGCACAAGATACGGCACTAAATTCCCCGTTAAAATCTCACTAGGTCCATGGGGGCAATCAGTGCTCACCACAGGCGTCCCACACGCTAATGACTCAATCAAGACTGTCGGCAAACCTTCAAAATCGGAACTAAGCACTAATGCCTTAGCCTGCTTAATCCAAGGGAAAGGATTGCTTTGAAAACCGGGAATAATTAAGCGTTTCTCAATACCGAACTTTTTCGCCGCTTTTATCGCTTTCTTGTGGTTGTGGCACAAGAGCACCACGGGAAGCTGATTTTGCGTTAGCTTGAGGGCTTGAAACAGTACATCATGGCGTTTTTGCTTAGCAAAGCGACCGACATGAATAAGATAATCACCCTGAGGAATTTGCGGATTGTCTTGCTGTGATTGAGATGTGATTTCATTAAACTCAAATGGATTATAGATAGTCTGCATCGATGCTGGATGCAAACGACCTCGATCTTTAATCTCCTGTGCTATGCCATTTGAGACGGTAATCAAATGCTGGCCATTGAGCGCTTTTTTGGCTCTCAGCTTTTTTAAATAGGCGAAGGGGCCGAGTTTAAACTGACGGCTCAACTCTTCTTCCACAGAGGAATGGACTATGACATAAAGCGGTGAAACACCTGTTTTGGTCATCATCAAATTGGTTTTATCTAAGTTAGATAAAAACAAATCGAACTTGCCCACTTGAGATTCAATTTCCGCAATTTTTGTGATGAGTTTGTGAACCGAAGCATTCAATCGCCCAAAATGGTCGAAATCTTTATCCTTAGGCGCAAAACATTGATGAACGGGTAAGTCCTCAGGGGTTTCATAATAGCGATTATCTTCCATGACTAAAAAATGCGGCTCATGTCCTAAGCGAATAAATTGCTTGGCTAAGGTAATCATGACCTTTTCGGCTCCGCCACCCGCTAAACTATCAATGGCAATGGCTATCCGCATGATTTATCTCCTAAACGATCATATACATTGTGAATCTCACGAATTGCGACATTTAAACCATTTAAATCACTGGCCTTACATTGCAATTCATATCCATCATTGTTTTCTACTTTTTTTATTAGCGCTTTAACCGCATCTTGTATTTCGCTCGATTCAGCCGTACATGCCATAACTAACTGTTTTAATTTGCAAGCAGCAATCCTATTGGACTGATCTTTTGAAATGGGTACGGCTAATATTGCTTTGTGCAGCGCAATCGCTTGTAAAAGCGTATCGCCCCCCCCCAATACAGCAGCCATAGAGGCTGCGAGAAGATTTATAAACTGTTGATTATCAAGTTGCGAGATCAAAATAATGCCAGCTAAATTAGGCAATAATTTAGGATAATTCGGGCCGAAAACCATGACACTTGTTATGCCAGATGCTTTATAGCTTTCATGAGCGGCCTGAGCAAAAATATCTGCGGCTAATTCGCCATTTACCTTGTGTCCACCAGAACCCGCATTAAATAATACAAACTCATTTTGCGTTAGCTGATATTGCGCTAATAATGCCGCTTGGGTGCTTGCATCGGGTTGGGTAAAGACTGGACCTATATTCAAAGGCGCGGGTTTATTAATGAGTTTCAGCTTCAGGCGATCTAACCAACTAATAGGACCGATCACAAATTCTGGTTGCACGACCCAATGACAATCCGTCACTAAAGCGCGGCCAATTTTCATTCCACGGCTACGCTTACGCTTGTGCTGGCTGAGAAATATGACCTTAGCGCCGAGTTTATGGGCATGGACTAACTGTGATTTACGCCCAGAAGCATCGAACAATACTATATCGGGCAGGTAATCAGACATGATTTGATTCACCGCTTTGACTTGTTTAGTCGGCGTATCTTCAAGTAGCACTGCCGGATAAGGGCATTGAGCCGCATAGGGTGCCTGTTGACTCAAAATAAATTTAATCTCAGCGCTCGGCCACAGTCGTTTAACCTCATCGGCGATGATCATTGATCTCATGTATTCGCCAATGCCCTCAGCCGACGATACGGGAATAAATAAAAATTTAGTGGCCGTTTTGACTGTCATAAATATCCTTTAATACACTCAAATTCCATTTGATACATGACTATCATTCACCACCAGCTCAAACATCTCAATTACGGCTTCAACGCTAATCAATGACATTAGATGCTCGCCTTTAGCGCGAGTTCCCCACTTAATTTGTCCACTATGCTGCAACCTGATGGCCTCATCATAGGCGCTCGCCACATATTGCTGCGATAAATACGGACCCGTGCGCCCGGGATTGGAATGGGCATATAAACCAATGACTGGCGTGCCTTGGGTCACCGCCATATGCGCAGGACCGGTATCTGGCGCTAACACTAAACTGGCGCGTTTTAGCAGCGCTAAGAGTTGAGTCAGACTGGTTTTGCCCACTAAATTATCGATTTTAGAAGGGCAAGCCTGCAAGATTTGCTCGGCTAAATCCTTCTCAAGCTGAGTTGGGCCACCGCACAGCATGACTCTAAACCCTTTAGCAATCGCATGACTCGCGACGGCAGCATAACGCTCGGGCAACCAGTTACGTTCAGCCTTACTCGCGGCAGCGCAAATGATAAAGACTTTTTCATTATCTTTAATCTGCGTCTGGGCAAATTCAGTATCCGCAATGGGTACAGGAATATGCCATTGGGGAGTGAGATCCTTGACGCCAATCGCCTTAGCGAAGCCCATAAATCCTTCGAGCACATGGGGCTTGGCCAAGGGCTCAACCCTACGATTCGTCACTAGCCACTGGCCTTCTTTAGCGCGGGCACGATCAAAACCTATGCGCACCTTTGCCGAAATGGCTAATGAAGCCAAGGTTGCACGTAGCGCAACCTGCATATGCAGCAGCACGTCAAAACGTCGGCCTTTTAAGGCCTTACGCAAATTAAAATAGCTGCGCCATCCTTGAGATTTATCAAAAATAACAAACTCAATACCAGGTAAATGCTTCAACAATTGATATTCGAGTTTACCGATCACCCATGTGATTTTGAGCTCGGGGTATTGCCGCTGAATCGCCTGCACCATAGCCACGGCATGACAGACGTCACCGATAGCGGATAAGCGCAGCAAACAAAGGGAATTCATGGTATTGGGATTTAAACTCATTGGGATTGAAGCTAAAAGCTCTTAAGGTTATTTGGCGCAAGCTAAGGATCTTAATGTAGAATGGTCCTAGGTGCCACGCTTAAGTCAACAAATCTCCCATGAATGCTCAGATACAGCTCATAAAAACCGCCCAAGGTCACATGGCGCTTTGCCAAGATACACCAACAGATATCGATCCCGCGTGGTTCTCGGTGGATTTTTGGCGAGCTAAAAATGCTGTCGTCGGTTCATCAAAAGGCCGCTACACCACTTGGTTTGTGGCATTTGAGCACAGTCATTGGGTATTGCGGCATTATTGGCGTGGCGGCTTAATGGAGAAATTCAGCAAAGACGCTTACGTTTATACTGGCCTCGAAAATACCCGCGCCATGGGTGAGTTACGCTTATTAAACATTTTGTATCACGAAAATTTTGCCGTACCTAAGCCGATTGCCGCCAACATAGTACGCGATGGATTATTTTACCGCGCCGATATCATTATCGAACGGGTCGAAGGCGCCGAAGATTTAGTCGCTAAACTCAGCAAAGGGATAATAAGCACTGAGCAATGGCAGGCGTTGGGAGCAACTATCGCCCAATTCCACCTGCGCGGTGTATACCACGCCGATCTCAATGCCAAAAACATTCTGTTTCAGCCTGCGCAAACTGCACCCATAACGCCAGAGCGCTTTTATCTTATCGATTTCGACCGCGGTGAGTTAAAAATACCGAGCCCGCAATGGCAGCAATCGAATCTAGACAGACTGTTACGCTCCTTTAATAAAGAACAAGGCAAACTGCCAAGTCTTGCCTTCACTGCCGATAACTGGTCATCACTGCTGCTGGGCTATCAAGCGGCGATGCAAAGCGCCTGAACCACTAAATAAATTATCTTGTTGAATTAATTGATTAATGATTGCGCGAGAAGAAATTGTCGTTGCAAGGCACCGCGATTTGCCTCAACCACTGCCAATCCCGCGTTTGCTGCCAGCTGGCGCAATTCAGGTTTCGCAAAATAGGCAATCAAGTTAGCCGCCAGTTCATCCGACGAAGTGACAACCCTTAACCCACCAGCATCCGCCAACATCAGGGTAATTTGGGCAAAGTCCCAATGGTTCGGCCCCACCATAACAGGCACGCCCATAGCGACTGGCTCCAAGGGATTATGGCCACCATTATTGATCAGCGTACCACCGACAAAGGCTTGGTCCGCCGCGCCGTAAAAAGTCAGAAGTTCACCCATGGTATCGCCCACCAGCACTTGAGTCGTTGCCGTCACAGGAAGATTACTGCTGCGACGAATTAATTCAAAACCTTGGCTGGCAACAACCTCAGCAATGGCAGAAAACTGCTCAGGATGACGCGGCGCAATAATCAGCAAGGCATCGGGCCACAGAGCCAATAATTGCCTATGGGCGGCGAGCATGGCGTCAAATTCTCCAGGATGCACACTGCCAGCAACCCAAATCGGCGAGGTTTCACGCCCCCAAGCCTGACGCAACTGCTTGGCATTAGCTAAACGCTCAGGCGTAATACTGAGATCAAATTTCAAGCTACCGCATACTGTCACTCTGTCCGGCGATACTCCTAACTCGATAAAACGTTGCGCTTCTACTTGAGTCTGCACCGCAATAACATCGAGTCGTTGCAACATAGGTCGACTGAGTTTAGGGCGCTTAGTATATTGCGCCGCCGACTTGGCCGATAAGCGAGCATTCGCTAACATCAAGCGCACACCGCGTTTGGCAGCAACAGCAACCAAGTTAGGCCACAGTTCGGTTTCCATAATGATGCAAGATTTAGGTGAGACTTGGCGCAAGAAACGCCGCACGCACCAAGGTAAGTCAAAGGGCAAATAACAATGTTGCACTGAGTCACCAAAGGCTTTGCGCACCTGCGCAGATCCTGTTGGACTGGTTGTGGTAACCGTAATACTTAGCTCAGGGTGTGATTGCATAATCAAACGGATCAAGGGGATTGCCGCGAGCGTTTCCCCCATAGACACAGAATGGATCAGTAAATCCGTCGATTTTAGTTGGGTTAATCCAAAACGCTCCCCCCAACGACCACGGTAATCGGGACTTTTGATAGCACGAAATGCTAAATAGACGATTAGCAAAGGGGATAATAAATATAAGATCGTGGAATAGAGAAAACGATTCATTAAAAACGTGCTTATGAGTTTTGCCTGATGAATGGCGGCAATGTTAGCATATGCACCAAATTAGGGATAATTTACCAGCAGTATGGCGGTCGTTGGTTAACTCTATCTATGATGTGGCGTTCACTAGCAATTTGGATAACTTATGAAAACCCGCGACAAAATAATCTATGCCAGTCTTGAACTGTTCAACGAGCATGGCGAAAGAAACATCACCACCAATCACATTGCCGCTCACTTAAATATGAGTCCCGGGAATCTTTATTACCATTTTCGCAATAAAGAAGACATTATCCGCTGTATTTTCAGCTTATATGAGAATCATCTCGAATCGGGTTTCCAACCCTATGAAGATAAGCAAGTGGATGTAGAACTGTTAATCGGCTACTTCGATGCTATGTTCTATACCTTGTGGCAATTCCGTTTTATGTACGCCAATCTTGCGGATATTCTCGCCCGCGATGAAGAACTAAAAAAACGCTATTTGCACGCACAGCAGCAAGTCTTAACGCGTTCAAGCCATGTGCTGCATAAACTCACACAAGATGGATTTCTGTGTGTCGATGCTGACAAAATCACGCCACTGGCGGATACCATTAAGATGATCGTCAGCTTTTGGATTGGTTACCAACTCACGCAATCCAGCACATCGACCATCACTAAAGCGACACTTTATGAAGGCGTATTAAGGGTGCTGATGATTTTCAAAGCCTATGCAACCCCGACATCCGTCGCAACGTTTACTCGCCTAGAGCAACATTACCACGCGCTAGCGAGTCAAGAATCCCTCTAGCATCATCCCAAACACCTATGTTGGGAACTCGCATTCGGAGCTAAACTCAAAGCAATTATAGTACTGAGTGCGAGCCCGTTTTTCGCTCTACATCCCTTAAAAGAAGACTCAGCCAAACAGTGGCAAACTTATGTTGCACATTAGTTTTTATAATGTAAAACCCACTTTAGCCCTAAACTCGTTTATCTTGCGAACCTGCATGAAAAAAAGGCTGTAGGCCGATTAGGTTTAGAGTTAGAATGCCGCCACTCCCAAAATCAGAATAAAGTTAACTAAGGAGATATCAGGTGGCCTCTACCTCATTCTACGCACAGATTAATCAACAACTTGCAGACATCAAAGCCGAAGGCTTATATAAAAGCGAGCGTGTTATTGCCTCACCACAACAGACTGCCATTCAAGTTAATCACCAAGAAGTTGTTAACTTTTGCGCGAATAATTACCTAGGCCTAGCGAATCACCCCGAGCTAATCAAAGCCGCCCAACAGGGTTTAGACAGCCACGGCTTTGGTATGGCATCAGTACGTTTTATTTGCGGTACCCAAGACATACATAAAAAGCTAGAAGCTAGCCTGAGCGAATTCCTCGGCACTGAAGACACCATTCTGTACTCTTCATGTTTTGATGCGAACGCAGGTCTATTCGAAACCTTGTTAGATGCAGAAGACGCCATCATTTCTGATGCGTTAAACCATGCTTCTATCATCGACGGTGTACGTTTATGTAAAGCAAAGCGTTTCCGCTATGCCAACAACGACATGGCCGATTTAGAAACTCAGCTGATCGCCGCGAAAGAAGCAGGCGCCCGTAACATCTTGATCGCCACCGATGGCGTATTCTCGATGGACGGCGTGATTGCTAACCTGCAAGGCGTATGTGATTTAGCCGATAAATACGGCGCACTAGTGATGGTCGATGACTCTCACGCTGTGGGCTTTATCGGCGCAAACGGCCGTGGCACGCACGAATATTGCAATGTGATGGACAGAGTCGACATCATCACAGGCACCTTAGGCAAAGCACTAGGCGGCGCATCGGGCGGTTTCACTTCGGGTAAAAAAGAAGTCATCGACTGGTTACGCCAGCGTTCACGTCCTTACCTGTTCTCTAACTCATTAGCGCCGTCAATCGTGACTGCGTCTATCCATGTGTTAGAAATGCTGAAATCAGGCCAAGCCCTGCGCGAAGCCGTATGGGAAAACAGCCGTTATTTCCGTGAGCAAATGTCAGCAGCTGGCTTTACCTTAGGCGGCGCCGACCACGCGATTATCCCTGTGATGATTGGCGATGCGAAACTGGCGGGCGACTTTGCTAACCGCTTATTAGCAGAACATATTTATGTTATTGGCTTCTCGTTCCCAGTAGTTCCTAAGGGACAAGCCCGTATCCGTACGCAAATGTCAGCGGCACATACCCGTGAGCAACTCGACAAAGCGATCTCCGCCTTTACCCGTATTGCCAAAGAAATGGGCATTATTTAGGACTTAAGACAATGAAAGCACTAAGCAAGTTAAAAGCCGAAAAAGGTATTTGGTTAGTCGATGCGCCTAAGCCAGTAATGGGCCACAACGATCTGCTGATCAAAATTAAAAAAACGGCGATTTGTGGCACCGACATGCACATCTACAACTGGGACGAGTGGTCACAAAAAACCATTCCAGTCCCTATGGTTGTTGGCCATGAATATGTAGGCGAAGTGGTTGATATCGGCCAAGAAGTGCGTGGTTTTAAGATTGGCGACCGCGTGTCTGGCGAAGGCCATATCACCTGCGGCCACTGCCGTAACTGCCGCGCGGGCCGCACCCATTTATGCCGTAACACTTCAGGTGTCGGTGTAAACCGTGAAGGTTCATTCGCGGAATATTTAGTGATTCCCGCCTTTAACGCCTTTAAAATCCCTGATGACATCAGCGATGATTTAGCGTCAATCTTCGACCCATTTGGTAACGCTGTACACACAGCATTATCCTTCGATTTAGTCGGTGAAGACGTATTGATCACAGGCGCAGGCCCAATCGGCATTATGGCTGCGGCAGTATGTCGTCACGTAGGTGCGCGCCATGTGGTGATCACCGACGTTAACGAATACCGCTTAGAGCTGGCCCGAAAAATGGGTGCGACTCGCGCAGTGAACGTGTCTAAAGAAAGCCTGAAAGACGTGATGAAAGAACTGGGCATGACCGAAGGTTTCGACGTCGGTTTAGAAATGTCTGGCGTACCATCAGCCTTCCACGCCATGTTAGATACCATGAACCACGGCGGCAAAGTCGCTATGCTGGGTATTCCTGGTGGCGAAATGGCGATTGACTGGAGCAAAGTGATCTTCAAAGGTTTGGTCATTAAAGGCATCTACGGCCGCGAAATGTTCGAAACTTGGTACAAGATGGCGAGCCTTATCCAATCAGGCTTAGATATTTCGCCTATCATCACTCACCACTTCAAGATTGATGATTTCCAACAAGGTTTCGACGCTATGGGCTCGGGCCAATCGGGTAAAGTGATCCTCAGCTGGGATTAATCCTGCAGAGCATTACTTATACCCAAACGACCTGAAGATGCAGGATTCGTATCTTCAGATAGCTTGGGTATCGATGGGGCTGTACACTCGCAGCCCCTTGTTGCACACTTATCCCATCTTGATTTCCATCTCTTAGCTCTGTCAGGTTTTATTATGTCTTCCTTTAAACACTTAAGCGTTAATCAATTGCTGCAAATGACCGAAGCACAGCCAGTGCAAATCGTCGATATCCGCGATGGCAATAGCTTCACCAACGGCCATATTGCAGGTGCAACTAACCTGAATAACGAAAACCTAGCGCAATTTATTAGCCAAGCCGATATGGACAGCCCGCTAGTGGTGGTTTGTTACCACGGTATGAGCAGCCAAAATGCGGCACAGTATTTATGCGAGCAAGGGTTTGATGACGTTTACAGTCTAGACGGCGGCTATAGCGCCTGGCATGAGGCAAATGCATGATAGAAATTGGCCGACTCCCCAACAGTAGAGCCGCGCAGGCATTTGTCGATTACCTCAAAGGTGAACACATTGACTGCCAAATTGAGCCGCTGGAGCAAGGTGTCGCCATTCTCGTCATCCATGACAAAGATCTGGAGCAAGCGCGCACAGAGTTTGCCCATTTCATGGCTCATCCCTACGACAGTAAATATCTGCAAGCCTCGTGGGAACACGGCGATACCCAAACTAAGATAGATTACGGTGCCCCTTCGCTACAGTTGTTTACCCAATTCATTACCGGCGCAGGCCCAGTCACGTTGATCGTTTTTGCGGTTTGCGTACTCATTTTTGCGGCGATGAACTTAGGGTTCGTCAACCAAACCTACGCAGCACTGTCCTATTTTGGCGCGGTACCAAATTCAGAGTTCAGTCAATTCTGGCGCGTTTTCACTCCGAGCCTGCTGCATTTTTCAGCCATGCACGTCATCTTTAACTTGCTCTGGTGGTGGTATTTAGGCGGTAAAATCGAAACCCGAATCGGCACAGCACCATTGCTAATCTTGCTGTTTGTGGCGGGCACACTGCCAAACGTCATCCAATATTATGTCGGTGGACCTAACTTTGGCGGGCTATCCGGCGTTGTGTATGCCGTGGTGGGCTACACTTGGATCATAGGGATACGTAAACCTGTGGCAGGTATAGGCTTACCGCCATCATATATGGCCTTTATGATGATTTGGTTGGCATTGGGATTCACGGATATTCTAGGGGTTGCCGTTGCGAACGGTGCCCACATTGGTGGCTTACTCATAGGGTTAGCCCAAGGTTTATTCGATAGCCGCAAGTCCTCAAGCTCAATCTAATCCCGTTATACCAAGATAAATCCAGAAGAACGCATGGGATTTATCTTGGTTCAATGACGCGCTCTTACACTTCTACAAACCTAACGCGCGTCAGTCATCTCCAGTACCTTAGCAACCAGCTTCTCGATGCCTGAATGCGCTTCAGCAATACTTCCAGCCAACATATAAGCGGGAGTGCTGACAATCCGATTGGCTTCATCCACGACGATCTCATGCACAGTGGCGACTTGATGCTCTCCACCCATCAAATTAAACGCCGCGGCAGTATCGCTATCATTACCGATAGTGCCTTTTACACCATGGGGATATAAACGCGGGATCATCATAGGGGCGATACAGATAAAGCCAACGGGCTTTTTCGCCAAGATGAACTCATTAATAAAATCAGTGACCAGCGGGTTCACTTCACACTCGCTGCCGTTCGTCGCAAAATTACACAGATTTTTTGCCGCACCAAAACCACCGGGAATGATCAAGGCATCAAATTCGGCGATAGCTAATTCTGTGGTCGCTTTAACTTCGCCACGGGCGATACGCGCCGACTCCACCAGCACATTACGACTTGCAGCAGCATCGACCTCGCCAGTGAAATGATCTACCACATGCATCTGTTTGATATCAGGCGCAAAACATTGGTAGTGAACCCCCGCTTTGGATAAGCATAAAAGCGTTAAAACCGATTCATGGATCTCTGTTCCATCGAAAACACCGCATCCACTCAGTAACACTGCGACTTTTTTCATTAAAAATATCCTTCTTATGTCATTAAGTTTTAACAAACTACAAACAAACTAGTTGATCTGATTAAAAATCGTGCTAACTTAATTCGTCGAATCTGACGGGTGCCGAAAATTAAGCCAATCCTTAGATGTATTTTACGGAGTCAATAAAAAATCCACAAATTTGGAAGATTTTTTAAGAAACAGTATTGAACTCACACAAATCTTTTATAAATATAAAAAACAACAACTTAAAAATATCGCACTAAGCCGTAGTCATCGCCATTATTCTCAGTTGACTTTTTCACTCACAGACTTATCCACAGGCTGGGAGTCATTTTGCCATGGCTGAAATAGTGCTTCTGTGGCATGCTTAGCGCCATCTAAGTCATCGATAAACGAAAAATACTTATGCCAACCGTCGCTAAAAACCCACTTGTGCTTGTGGATGGATCTTCTTATTTATATCGCGCTTATTATGCGCCTCCTCACCTGACAAACTCAAAGGGCGAAGCAACCGGTGCCGTTTATGGCGTAGTGAATATGTTACGCAGCTTGCTGACTCGCTATCAGCCAAGCCATATCGCAGTCGTGTTCGATGCCAAGGGCAAAACCTTCCGCAATGACATGTACAGCGAGTACAAAGCACAGCGCCCACCAATGCCTGATGATCTACGTTCGCAAATCGAACCTTTACACCGCATTATTCGCGCACTGGGTTTACCACTGATTTCGATTTCCGGCGTCGAAGCCGATGACGTGATCGGCACTATTGCTCGCCAAGCCAGTTTAGAAAACCGTGCAGTGCTTATCAGCACTGGCGATAAAGACATGGCGCAGTTAGTCGATGAGAACGTCACGCTCATCAACACTATGACTGACACCATAATGGGCCCAGAAGAAGTCGCGATTAAATTTGGTGTTGGTCCAGACCGTATCATAGATTTGCTCGCGCTGATGGGCGACAAGGCCGATAACATTCCCGGCTTGCCCGGCGTTGGTGAGAAAACAGCGCTCGCTATGCTCACAGGAGCCGGCAGCGTGAGTAACTTATTAGCGGAACCCGAAAAAGTCGCCGAGCTCGGCTTTAGGGGTTCTAAAACCATGGCGGCGAAGATCATTGAAAATGCCGACATGCTCAAGCTTTCTTACGAACTCGCCACCATCAAAACCGATGTCGAACTTGAGCAAGACTGGCACGAACTCACCATCAAGCCCGCGGACAAAGATGAACTGATCAAATGCTACGGCGAGATGGAGTTTAAGCGTTGGTTAGCCGAAGTCTTAGATAATAAAATCACTGCAAATACTTCAATTGATGCGGCATCCGAGACACAGGAAGACTCAACTCCAGTCGAAGCGATTGCAACGCACTACGACTGCATTCTCACGGAAGCCGAATTAGACGCTTGGATTGCTAAGCTTAAGCAAGCCGACTTGATGGCGGTAGACACTGAAACCACCAGCTTAGATTACATGGTGGCAGAATTAGTCGGGATATCTTTCGCCGTTGAGGCAGGAAAAGCCGCTTATCTGCCTTTGACCCATGATTATGTTGGCGCACCGACTCAAATCGATAAAACCGTCGCGCTAGAAAAACTGCGTCCACTGCTTGAAGATCCAAAACTTAAGAAAGTCGGTCAAAATCTTAAGTACGACATCAGTATCTTAGCCAATGCAGGCATCAAACTGCAGGGCGTCGCTTTCGACACTATGCTCGAATCCTATGTCTTCAACTCAGTGGCTTCGCGCCATGATATGGATGGCTTAGCGCTCAAGTACTTAGGCCATAAAAATATCAGTTTTGAAGAAATTGCTGGCAAAGGTGCAAAACATCTGACCTTCAACCAAATTCCACTGGAGACGGCGGCACCTTATGCGGCCGAAGATGCCGACATTACACTGCGTTTACACCAACATTTGTGGCCAAGACTTGAGAAAGAAGCCGAACTTGCCGCTATGTTTACCGAAGTCGAATTGCCGCTGATCCAAGTATTGTCAGATATTGAACGCCAAGGGGTATTAATCGACAGTATGTTACTCGGCCAGCAAAGCGACGAGCTGGCGCGTAAAATCGATACCTTAGAAGAAAAAGCCTACGACATTGCCGGTGAGAAATTTAACCTTGGTTCGCCTAAGCAACTGCAAGTATTGTTTTTTGAAAAGCTCGGTTACCCGATCACCAAAAAGACCCCTAAGGGTGCACCATCAACCGCGGAAGAAGTCTTGGTCGAATTGGCGTTAGATTTCCCTCTGCCAAAGGTGATCCTCGAACATCGCAGCCTATCTAAATTAAAGAGCACTTATACAGATAAACTGCCACTAATGGTCAACGCTAAAACGGGTCGCGTGCACACTAGCTATCATCAAGCTAATGCTGCAACGGGGCGCTTATCATCGAGCGAGCCTAACCTGCAAAATATTCCTATCCGCACCGAGGAAGGCCGTCGCATACGCCAAGCCTTCATCGCCCCCGCAGGTCGTAAAATTTTAGCCGCCGACTACTCGCAAATCGAACTGCGGATCATGGCGCATTTATCCCAAGATGCAGGCTTACTCAAAGCTTTCGCCGAGGGTAAAGACATTCATAGAGCGACGGCTGCCGAAGTGTTTGGTACTGACTTTGAGGACGTGACCACAGAACAGCGTCGCCGCGCCAAAGCGGTTAACTTCGGCTTAATTTACGGCATGTCAGCCTTTGGCTTAGCACGTCAGCTCGATATCCCGCGCCACGAAGCACAAACCTATATCGACACTTATTTTGCCCGTTATCCTGGCGTATTACGTTATATGGAAGAAACACGTGCGGGAGCTGCCGACTTAGGTTATGTATCGACTCTGTTTGGTCGTCGCCTCTACTTGCCCGAAATCCGTGATCGTAATGCGATGCGCCGCCAAGGTGCTGAACGTGCTGCGATTAACGCGCCAATGCAAGGCACGGCTGCCGACATCATCAAAAAGGCAATGATCAATATTGCCCAGTGGATCAAGACAGAAACCCAAGGCGAAATCACTATGATCATGCAGGTTCACGATGAATTGGTGTTTGAAGTCGATGCAGATAAAGCAGAAGCGCTTAAAAAGACAATCTGCACCTTGATGGCACAAGCCGCCGATCTCGATGTTGAGCTGCTTGCCGAAGCGGGCATTGGTAATAACTGGGATGAAGCCCACTAACCTTAGTGACATCAAAACTAGCACTATCAATATGATTTAAAGTAAATAAAGCTAACCTGAGTTCAATATTTTGAGCTCGGGTTAGCTCTCTCCCGTCTTAATCACCTCTAAGCACATCAAAACTGAGTCCTTTTATTACTGTGCGCAAATTATCCTTTCACAATACAAATCAGACCATTAAGTTAAGAAAAACTGCATAGACAGCACAATGTATGACTCTCAACGAAGCAATCTCGACTCCGCACGTATTAGACCATCAAGTTCGGCGCAACTTAACTGGCGGCATAATGTATGACTCACAGCCAAAAAATTTGTATTCCGAACACGCTAGTTCGTTAAGCGCAGCGCAACTTAACAGACGACACAAACCATGACTCGCAACTAAACATTCCTTTCCCCACAAACACTAGAGCATTAAGTACGATGCAACTTCATCGGCAGCAACATGCATAACTCACTACCAAACAATCTTTACCTGATTCATTTAGCAGTAGAGCTCATCGATACACTGCCGCAGCAGATGGAGACTCAAGGGTGTGATTACACGAATCGAAACGGCGTTAAAGCCAGCTATATATGCTCAAAAGTAGTCATAACGGTTGTTCTCTCACGCGTACACTAAAACATTAAGCCGGATTTAGAGTAAAAACATTAAATCTCAAATATTGATCTCTTTTGTATATAAATTTCGGATTACCCCGTTAAATCAGCCGATTAAGCATTTTTAATGAAATTTTAAGATCAATTTAAGATGCTTTTTCACTCACAACCTGAGATCAAGCGCACATAATTACCTCTTTTTTGAAAAAACTGTTTTCCATTTAAAGATAAATGGAGTAATATTCTCTGCGTAGGGTACAGAGGTTAAGATGTTCTATCTTTCAGACCTTTATTTCACTTATAGTGATGAGCCAAATTCTGGCGCCTCAGCAACTTGTTTGCTGAGGCTTTTTTTTGCTCTTTTTTCAGACTTTAGGTAAATTTTAGAGTATTTACTTTAATAAAAAGTAAATTGGCTGTATGCTAGTTTCATTGAGAACCATTGAAGCTAATTTGGTGGTGCTTGAGTCTTGTTGAATTTAGCTTCTCCCCAAAAGAGCTAATATTTTTGGCCGATGACACTGTCATCGGCTATTTTTTTGCCTGAAATTGACGAAAAGTTAATAGGGATAAAAGCTTAACAAGAGGGAAAGATAAGTAAACATTGCAGGAAAAACAGAGGGGTGGCATACACAGTCAAACTCGACCATGTATGCCAAAACAGGCAATATTATTCGGCGTTGTTCGCCGCATCTAACTCATCAGTCAACCATTGCGGATGACACCATTCATTTAGAATAGCCAACACTTTAGGCTTACCGGTTCCCTTAAGCGATGAGAAAGGCTCAACTTGTACCCAGTCACCAAACTCACTCAACGCCAGACGCACTTCATTTACCGTTTTCATCTTAGCGCTTTGAGCTAATTTGTCTGACTTCGTCAGCAAAGCTAACACAGGGATTTCACTGGCAACCGCCCACTCGATCATCTGCATATCGAGATCTTTTAGTGGATGACGTATATCCATCAAGACAACCACGCCACTTAAACAAGCGCGTTTTTGCAAATATTCACCTAATGCCTGCTGCCATTTATTTTTCAACGCAAGCGGGACTTGTGCAAAACCATAGCCAGGTAAGTCAACTAAACGACGCTGAGCATCTAACTCAAATACGTTAATTAATTGAGTTCGGCCAGGGGTTTTACTGGTTCTTGCTAAACTTTTTTGCTCAGTTAATGCATTGAGTGCACTAGACTTTCCAGCATTAGAGCGGCCAGCAAATGCAATCTCAACTCCAACATCGCCGGGCAGATATTGATCCAAATGTGCAATGTCAGGTGCACTGATTAAAAACTTTGCCCTACGAAAATCTATACGAGATTCAGTCACTATTTACTCCGAAATTTTTCTACGCAATACCATAATTTATGAAGAATTACTTACTTTTCCACGTTTTCGTGTAAAATATTACTCCGATCACATTAATCATATTTTACCACGCTTGCGGGTCACCCTAGTAAGCTCAGGATAATAATCTTAACCAGAAGTTGGAACGCCATGAAAAAGCTAGCTCTTGCGCTGTCTGTTGTAATTGCCGCCATATCTTCACCTGCGATTGCTGAAGGTAATGCTGAAGCGGGAAAAACGAAAATCATTGTCTGTTCAGCCTGCCATGGTATGGACGGTAACAGTATGATCGATATGTACCCTAAACTTGCGGGCCAACACGCCACTTACCTCCAAAAGCAACTACATGATTTCCGTAGTGCAGCGCAAACTGGCGGTAAAGACGGTCGTATGGATCCTATCATGAGTGGCATGGCAATGCCTCTAAGCGATCAGGATATTCTCGACATTACTGCATATTTTTCTAGCCAAGCAATCCAAGTGGCTGAAGCAAAAGATATCCCTGAGTTAGGCGCTAAACTTTACAAAGGTGGTGATGTTTCCCGTGGTATTACCGCTTGTATGGCATGTCATGGCCCAGATGGTAAAGGCGCTGAACTTGCAGGCTTCCCAACATTGGCTGGCCAACACGCCAACTACATCAAGATCCAACTGACAAAATTCCGTGAAGCGGGTCGTCATAATGACCTGAACGGCATGATGCAAGATGTGGCTAAAAAGCTAAGCGATAGCGATATCGACGCACTATCTAAGTATCTTTCTAGCCTGAAGTAATCTTAGTCAGTTAAGAAAGGGGTGTATTATC